>CAYGDS010000019.1:0-12031 GCA_964348595.1 uncultured Gammaproteobacteria bacterium
TTCGCAAAGGAGGACCCACGAACCCATTCAATACGGAACAGGAGCTCACCGCTCTGTTCGATCATGCGTCCGAAAAAGCGCTCGTGCTTGCGCTCGCGTTGTTTCCGGAAAAAGTTGCAGCGGCGGCGGATGAGCTTCGCCCCGCGATACTCGCACAGTGGTGTCTTGATACAGCGCAACGGGTCAACGATTTTTATCGCGACGTGTCCGTCCTCGAGTCGTCAGGCGAGCTTCGCGAAGGACGTCTGCGCCTCGCTGCCGCAGCGCGCACGTCTCTCGTCAAAGGTCTCGAGCTCCTCGGCATCCCCGTGCCGGAGGAGATGTAGCGGATCTCGACTGTTGACGGATGGTCGAGGAACACCTATAAGACTTCCAGGAGGGAAGGAGGATGGGCGCAGTTCTTGCTGCTCTGTTCATTTTTACACTCTACGATCTTATCGCGGGCATCGGTCATCTGTATCTACGCTACAGATATGGGGATGAGAAGCCCGGCACGAGACATCGTTTGTTCCACGAGCAGCTTCTGCCTTTCCTCAAAGGCATGCGCTTCGCGCTTGTGCCTGGGTGCGCGTTCGCCGCATACCGTTTGTTTGGGGAAGATCGAGCAACGGAAGCTGGCATCTGGCTCGTGCTTGGAATCTACATGGCCGTGCGATACTTGCGGTCCCACGACAAAGATGACACGTATGGAAAGTGAGGGATCGTGTACTGGCCGCTGATACTCTCCTCGTACGTAGGCTTCGGCTTCATCATCGCCGTCTGCTCGATCCGCATCTGGCGACGGCGCGACTCGCGATCGTTCCTTGCCCGCACCTTATTTCCGTGGACTTCGCACGAGCAGGACGTTGGGCATGTTCCCAACACGTTGTGCGGACTCGCGGTTGACGGTGGGGGCACCTGGATTATTTGCTACATCGCCCTCCTGTCGATCACCTGGCCGGTCAAGCTTGCTTGGTCCATCGTGACCTACGTATACGTGCGGTTCATCATTCGGTAATTACCGGCCTCGTCTCAGGCCGGTTTTGATACGTATGCGGCATCGTTTCTATTGACGAAACTCACATTTTAGTATACCTATTGATCTGGAGGGTCTGCACATGTTCGATGCTCTGTACGAAATCTGGCCGCTCTATTACGTTATGATGTCGTTCTTTGCCTTCATCCTCCCGCAGGCGATGTACTACGGAGCGCTGAACGAGGGGTATGTCGAGCCAGGATGGCGCGACAAGCTCGAAGCGTTCGGACACGGAGCCTTGTTCGCTCTGTTCTGGCCACTCGCCATGGTCGCCGTACCGCTGCTCATCGGGGGCGTAGCTCTCTACATACCGGTGGCCGATTGGCATGATGCTCACGAGCGTCGCCGTCTCGAAGAGGAGGAACGGAAGCGCAGGCAAGCGCTTGAGTTCCATGGCGGCTATCGCGACCCAGTCAAGGTGCGTGTCGAAGCAACCGCTGACGAACCAGATGCCGACGTACATGCACGACCCATCTTGCGCTACATGAGCAGCACACCGGTACAGCCCTGAGCTCTCTCGCCCCAGCCGCAACGCTGGGGTTTTGCTTTATAACCGCGCATCCATCGCGTCTTTGACCTCCTTTCACCCGTTCTGTATCGTTGCCCCGTATGTTCAACTCTTCAAAACCCGAACGAAGTATGGGTACCTCATATACCCCAGCCGCGGCTACCGGCGCTTCCACCGTGATCGCTCGCGGCGTGAAAGTCGAAGGTGATTTTGCGAGCGAAGGGGACGTCGTGATCGAGGGCCAGGTCAATGGCAATCTCTCGACATCATCGATTCTCACGGTCGGGCCAGAAGCCCACATCAAGGCGGATGTGAAAGCGCGTGAGGCCACGATCTCTGGCACAGTCGACGGCAACATGACGATCGCGTCGCGACTCCATCTCCAATCAACGGCAAAGGTTAATGGTGACATCGCCGCGGAAACCATCGAAGTCGAATCCGGCGCGCAGATCCAAGGGAAAGTTCTCATCGGTGTGAAGCCAACCATGAAAATTGAGCCACAGATGAATGCAGGACGCTTCCGAGCGAAGACGGAACCGATGATGGCCAAAGTTGCGGAAGAATGAACCCCGCGTTCGCATACTTGTACGACGAGTTCGTCCACGAACCCGAGTTTCGCAAGGAGTTGGATGAAATCGAAGCCGCCATGGCCAACCGATCGATCGGTGGACGCATGGTGCGTTTAGGCATGTTCCGTCACGCGAAAGACATGGTGCTCGACGTGATGCAATCAGGCGCACAAAACATCGTCATCGTCGGAAATGATCTCACCTTGGGCAAGCTCATGTTTTATGCGCCCGAGCTCGGAGCCACCGTCGGCTATGTGCCCATGGGGACTCCAACAAAGATCGCGGACATGCTCGGGATCCCGCTCGGCGTCGCGGCCGTCGATGTGCTCGCGGCACGTCTTATCGAAACGCTCGATCTCGGACGCGTGGCCGGTCGTTTTTTTCTCACCGAAGTTGCAGTGAGTGATCCGGCAGCTGCCTTGTCCATCGAAGGACGATTTTCGATAAGCGCGCCGCCGGGCGGGACCATTATCGTGCGTAATCTCGGCCTACCCGATTCCACCGGCCACGGGACCGCAGATCCAAGAGACGGACAGCTGGAGGCCGTCGTACAGCAGCCGGCACCCGAGAAACGGGGATTCTGGAAGCAGCCATCAATTGCACCCGCGGAATCGCGTACGCATCTCTACTTTAAAGAGGGGATGATAATGGCCGAGAAGCCTGTGCACATAACGGCCGACGGCCAGGTGCTCGAGGGGATAGAGTTTCCGGTATCCATTGAGCCGGGGCGTCTACGTTTCATCACAGGCCGACGGCGCATGAGGCTTGCGACGTGATGCGGCGGCACACCCATCACCTTATGGTAAGATCTCGGTCATGACGTCTGAGCGACCGGGCTCTCACGGCCCGAAAAAAACGGATGATCGGATTCGGGATCTGGAAGCGCGCGAGGGCCGGCAACGGAGCATCATCCGCGCCCGCAGGGAGTTTGATTTAGAAAAAGGGCACTATCCGGATGACCATCCCGTCCAGCGCTACGTGCAATCCCTTGCGGATCGACTGAAGACGGAGGGTGGCGCGCCTAAAGTTCAAGTCGCACCGGACTGGCGCGAAATAAATGCCTGCGCATTTCCTGACGGGACCATCGTTATCGCCGGTAACTTAATCGCTCGAGCGCAAACCGAACAGGCACTTCTTGGGGTCATCGCCCACGAGTTTGTGCATGCCAAGAAAAAGCACATGTCGAAACAGAGGGCCAAGCGTGAGGAAGCGTACGAGCAAGCTCATGATGAGGGATACGGTACGGCTCTACACACCTACATGGAGGCATTGAGTCTGGACCGCATGCATGAGTATGAAGCTGATTTACGTGGAGCCGTCGTCGCACTTGATGCATCTGGGCAAAATCCGATCGGCTACAAAGTATTTCTCCAGCAATTGCATCATCGTAACCCGGAGAAATCATTGTCACATGGAACGAGCCGCGATCGCGCGTTAAATATTGCCGAGACGACATTTGCGATGCACTTACCATCGACGGAACAACCGTTGACGCCGATTCCGAGAGAAGTCGTGGAGGGCATCGAAGAGGACCGCTCGCAGTACTCCTATCGTGACGTCTTGATTCGTCCCTCCCTCCTTACGAAAGATCCCGCGAAGCTTCAAGAGTTGAATGAGCGACGTCGTCAGGCGCTTGATCGGTTGCCGGACGATTTGGTTCCGATCGCACTTGATATCGTGGATGGGAAACTCCGATTCTCCTCTGAGCCAACCACACGTGAGGACGTGCAAGTGCTACGAGAACTGGTAAGTCGCTTCATATCGTCCATTCCGGCTGAGGAAGGCATGAAAACAAAGCTTGCCCCGGTACTTTTGAAGCTAGGAAGCGGGATGAGCATCGAGGACGGAATGCTGGCCATCGGGCCAAAGCCGGTGAAGAGCGCCAAGCGAAAGGCGGAGGAACAAGTCATAGAGCCGTTTGTCTCGCCCGAAGTTCGAGCAGCAGGATCGAGCGCGTGGCCCGCGGATCCGGAAATTCAGCGAGCCTTTCGTGAGCTGATCAAATCTCGCGCCTATCCTTTTCTTGGGACAACATATGCCGGCATCGTTCCGGCCATCGCGGCCGCGATGAAAGACGCAGACCTCGAAGCTAAACGCAATGTCGCTCGGGTGTGGGGGCCGCTGCTCGACGAAAGCTCAAAAGCCTATCTCTCCAGCGCGTGGACGCGAGAGTGGGAGCCGGATCTTCGATCCGAGCTTAAGATACCGGAGGAGAAAACGGGAAAAGAGAAACAGCCATCCTTCGAGGAAATCGAGGAGAAGGGTGTTCGCGATTGGCTCATGAAGACCAAAGGACTGACGGATTTTACGAAGGCAAGGAACGTGGCGAGAAGCCTAGCGTTGGACTTCCTCCAAACAGTGAAGCAACCGGATTTAGGGAACATTAGCCACCATCTGTTAACAAACCAGCGCTCAGTGGGTGAATACTTGAGTTTAAAGCTTAAACGGGATGAGCGGGGCATGGATCCTGTTTACGATCAGAAAACCAGTCTATTAGCTACTGCAGGATTTGCCTGGCTCAAAACGGTTCTTGCACAGCCCGAATGCGCGAGGATTCCGGTGGCAGAAAAAGAAGAGGCGTTGTTTCTCTACTATCATGCAAACCATTTAGCCGACCGATCCCGAACCGTTTCGGAAGATGACGACTATATCCGCACTATTCATGCGTACAACCGCAGAATGATGCAGCAGCAACCGGAGTGGGCCAAAATCGCCTCGTATCTGGATCGAGAGGCGGGGAACCTGGATCTGGTGGAACATCTGGATTCAGGGCGTGCGATCCGGCTCTTACGCGGAATGAAGCCGGAATTTACTCAAGGCGACATAAATTGGAAAATTACTCCGCTGACACATGAACAGGAGGCTGTCATAGAAGGAGATCTGCGTACCCGTATCGCCGTAAGGCAATTGCTCACGGCACCCGGTCCCAAGGATCTCCTCAAAGAAGTCGGTCGATTGGAGATAGAGGCCGGGTACAAAACGGAAAGTCAATTTGTCAAACATTCGGTGGAGACCGGTCCGATCCTAGAACGGCTCGTGCGTCTTTACGAGAAGGATGCATTCAACAGCTTGAGCCTTGCGGAGAGTGCCCAGCTGGTATCCATTGTCCCAGATCAGGCGCTACGAGATGCGTGGGTGAAACGTCTCTTGAATGATCGGTGGGCGAAAGTCGGCTTTATAGAAAAGTTGGACACGTTATTCCCAGAGGGTCACGGCCTTGGGATCACGGACTTCGCGTTGCGTGAACGCTTTGTTGATGAGGAAGTTGGGTCGCGTGAACAATTTTTTATCTTGAAAAAGCGCGTGGAGGATCAATTAGACGCGATTCTTAAGGAAGGGATTTCCGCTGCTGGATTAGGCGTGATCGTTGAAAGAGACTTCCGTCATACGGATCCGCGGGAGGTGACGGAAACGCTCCTGGCCTTGCTGCGCTCATCTGAGGATGACACCAAACTTCGCGAACAGATTTTTCAAACGGTGTCTTTGGACCCGTCCATGAATCAATATGACGAAGACGTGAAACTCGCTGCAACGATTACGCAAAGCGAAAGCGTTTTGCGCACCATCTATACCTCGGGTCCTGTCGGACGTCACGCGATCCTTCGCAAAATGCTCACCTCGGAGGGGGGTCTCTTGCCGGATCCAGCGCGTCGTAAGATCTTTCTTGAAAAGCTTTTTACGGAGTGGATAAAACCAGCAGAGGGTGAACAAGATGTCGAGCGAGTATTAGCACGGATCCGTACGGCCATGGGAGACGTGAAGGAATGGGAATTGCTCTACATCGCCTTTCAAGGGAGCCTGGGCGACCGCATTGCACGGCCTCCGTCGAGGCGTGCCAAGTCTTCCGATTGGGTCGGCTTCACCGAAGGGGATGAGGTATTTGATCCGGCGATGGCCCGTTCGATAAGCGCTTTACGACTCGTCGACTGGAAATCCGTACCCGACAAAGCGCTGCCAGGGATGGACCGATACCGTTACGCCTACCGTGAGTATGCGCAGCGTATTGCCTATGAGATGCTCGGGGAGGCCACCCCGGAAAAGGTGGAAGCAGTGACCCCGCTCCGATTCGTGAAAGACACCGTGCAACGCATGTCAGCGATGGGGGTGCGATTTTTGCAGAACTTGCCGCTTGCGGTAGAGATCCCAGAGAAGTACGCGCAGGAATTTAATGAGATCTATGACCAGGCCAGAGGCCAATCCAAAATCTCAGCGTTGATAACCATGGAGCGCGAGTGGCCGGGCATCTGGAATGAGATCGAGAGATTCGGGAAACGGATCGGGGGCGGCTCCATTGTCACTGTGTACGAGGTTGAAGCCAAGGACGGGGAGCGGGAGGTGATCAAAGTCTTGAATCCGAATATCCGCCATCACATTGAGGGGATGCACGGGCTCGCCAAGGACATTGTCGGTTCCATGTCGCGAACCTACGGGGGAGGGTACGAATCCGCGAATGTACTGCTGGATGATATGAAGGAGTGGATTGTTCAGGATGTATCATTCGAAAATTTTTTGGAACATGATCAGCGATTCCGCGAACGCCACGACGGATATCAACCGGAAGGACATCGCTATCGCTTGCGGATCCCGCGCTCTCGCGGACCGGAGAATCCATACTTTTCGCGTGAGCAGTACATTCCAGGAACGAATCTGACCCAATGGGATGCGCTCGTCAAAAAAGGTCATGACATGCGCGAGGTCGTGAGCACCATCGTCAAGAGCTATATCGAACAGATCGCGCAGGGTCAGGCGCTCTCCGATATCCACATCGGAAATTTTTCCATTACGGAGGATAATGAAATCGCCGTGTATGACCGGAACTTTTTTCTCCACCTGACTTCGCAAGAGCGTCAAATCGTTTCTCAGTTTATCAATCCGTTCGCGTCGATCGAATCCAAGGAAGAGCTTCTCGGGTCTTTTATTGAATCGGGCGGTGGCGTCATTGATGATCGCATGCGCCTCGAAATCCATCGTCTAGCGGATGCTTCCTCACGACATGATTGGCAGGAGGGGCTTCGTGCCATGACCGCGATCAAGCGGCAAGGCGCGCGAATCTCGTTGAACATAACGTTATTGTTGAAGAATTTTCACGCGATACAGCGTATGGCCGTAAAGTCCGGGCTTGGGAGCGTTATGGACGCCTACATGTATACGCCGTAAGGCTTGCCAACCGATACGGGTTTTGCTATCCTTGGCGAGCAAAATTTGTCCTTGTGAATGCATGGGGCGGCGGTGGCGAAACTGGTAGACGCACTACCTTGAGGTGGTAGCGACCGCAAGGTTATGAGAGTTCAAGTCTCTCCCGCCGCACCATGTGTTCGTAAGCGCGTAAGGGGACGCTGAACGATCGATGCGTTTTTTCGGACACTTAGCTCGGCGGGGAGCATGTACACTAGCAGAATGTGGTTTGTATACGTCCTGTATAGTCGGCCAGACGATCGATGTTACGTCGGCGTCACGAACGACATAAACCGTCGGCTTTCGGAACACTCGCATGGAAAGACTCATACGACATTGCGGATGAAGGAGCTGGAGCTAGTGTACTATGGAGCCTGCTTCGACAAGGCCGATGCAACGCATAGAGAGAGGCAATTGAAGACAGGATTTGGGAGAGGGTATATTCGCAAGCGAATCGAGAATTACATGAGGACACTTAGCTCAGCTGGTTAGAGCATCTCGTTTACACCGAGAGGGTCGTAGGTTCGAATCCTACAGTGTCCACCACGTAAAAGCCGCGCTAAAAGGCGTGGTTTTTACGTGGTCGCGTGATGAGGAGCTAAGCGACGAATTTTACGCGACACTATTCAACGCGGCTCACGTGGTGCGACCATTCGCAGTTCGAATAGCCAGCAGATTGGTTCACCATCCTAAACCATAGTAAAACTACGGTTTTTGGTTATACAGTTTGTGGAATTGTTGGATGATGCGATCATTGACAAATATAGTAATTTATGGTGTACTCCGTCTCGGAGGTAGCGTCATGCCACTGGGATTCTCGCGTAGTGTTCCTTCGAACGGTCAGGCGAACGAGCCGCCTCAGCTCACGCTCGGCATCGTCGCCCTACTCTCGGTGCTCGGGGTGATCGTCACCACAGTCGTCACCCTCATCGTGCACAGGGGCGTGGATGGCCCCCCGGTCGTGCCAGCGGTCGCACCGGCCATCGAGACCACGGAGCCCGACTCCGTGCACTGGTCGATCCACGCCTCCTTCGATGGAGAGCAGGAACGATACGATCCCCACTTCGTGCTCCTGAGCCTGGGTGATACGGGCTGCACGAGGAGCGACGGACCGACATGTTGTCACGGCGATGTCCGCATCGACGGCGTCGCCGACTCGGAAGAAGCCGACGGCCTCTGTGCGATGCTCTCTTCCGAAGCTCGCCAGCTCAACCCTGATGGCCATGGACGCGTCACGAGCGCGCTCCTGGACATCTTCGTCGACCAGCATCTGAACGATCTCTACGAACGTCGCTTCGGACATCGCCCGAATCACGAGCGCACCAGGATCCGGTTCGTAGAACACTGAACTCATGCCCCGCCCGGTTCTCGGCGCGGGGTTTTTCGATCATCACTCTGTACACGTCACATCCGTTTGCTGTCGTTTTCCCGAAAAAAGATCTGGACGCCCACCAATCCGTAGCGTGAGCGTATCATCCAACTTACACATCTGGGCCGCGACAGCGCGGTAGATCCTAATCTCTGGATACGCCGGCACCTGCAAGGCCTCCATCGACCAAGTGAGGAAAGGGACAGACCATCGTCCATCTGACAATGGACGTGCCACAGCCCGCGCTGATGCTGGCCATCGATCGAGTCGCTCCGCACGTACGATCAATGCCCCGTCCCGTGTGCTGCCGGTGTATAGCGCGCTCGATAAATACGAATCCCAGAGGCCTTTTGTTTGCAGCAACGGGAGCAAACCGAACCAAATAAGGAGGAGGTACGCGAGCGGTTGTTTGCTCGTTACAAGTTCGCGTACGGTGTTTTTCGGATGCTGTTCCGTCGTGACGTGATACAACAATCCCATCATCAGCAAGTTCCATGGCCAGACCACCGGGTTCCAGTCGTGCCCTGACGGTCCAAGAAGAAGAAAAAGACCGGTGTGCATAAAAATCCCTCCAAGGAGGGCGAGGTGACGCAGCTTTGGGACAAGCAACGCGAACGCGATCGCTGCTTCTGCGAGTGCGGTACTCATCGCAAGCAGGGCAAGATTCTCGTTCGGAGGCAGTGTCATGAAAGCTCGTACAGGTTCAACGAGCCATGGGAAGACTTCGTGAGCATATGTAAAATTCAACTTTTGAACCCCGCTCCAGAAGTATGTTCCCACGAGCATGAATCGGATTGCTCCCGTTGGAATTGGCAAAAAACCGATCGCGAGCATGAGAAATATATCCAACACGGCCCAGGGCTGAAGTCTAGACTGATCAAACGTCACCAGCGCGAGATAGGCGACTGCCGCGATCGCGGTTGGGTGTCGAGCATCTCGTGCGTAGATGAGCCATGCGCATGCCGCGAGAAGTTGGAAGACGAGGATCAAATCGAACGGGGGAGCGAGAGGAGGTAAACCGAACAGAGGAACGGGTGGATATTCCCGCATAGAAACCCACAAAGGCCATGAGATGAGAACCCCCGTGATCATACCCACGGGGACGAGCGTTTTTGGCTCAAGCAAGCGTCCTACTGTCATGTGCATCAATCTTTATGATACGGCAACCCGAGAAGGCCTCAAAATCTCGACACGAAAGCCATTTCGTGCTAGGCTAGACGCTGACTCTATGTCCGCATCTCAGCGGAAAATCATCGAACGCTTGGCAGAGATTGTCCAACCTCCTCCCCCTCGCGCTCCGGTTGCATCACCCATCACGGTCCACGCGGCTATCAGCCGTTTTTCGGTGTTTTACGAGAAGGTTCGCAACGCCGTGGACTATCGTGACGATCACCTCCTCCGCAAAGCAGCGATAGCACGCATCCTTAAACGTCAGCTCGCGCTCGAAGGCGATGCTTCTGCGGCAGCAACGCAACTCGTGCGCGAATTGATCGCCGCTCGTTATCTACCAAACGGCGTGTTGCCGGAAGATCTGTACGCCCAGGTCAGCCTCGTGATCGAAAAATATCTTCAACTCCATCGCATCAAGGCGGGGGATGAACGCCATGACGAGTGGCTCATGGGGATCGTCGCCGCTGAGATCGAAGAGGTCGTCGATGATCACACGCAGGTGAAGGGGTTCATTAACTTTCTCTTCGAACGACTCGCAGGCAAAATTACCGTCGACGAAAAGGACATGTCAGATACGGAGCGTCGTCTCCAAGTCTACATTGCGTGTTATCGCTCCCTCGTGAAGGCAGATGATGAAATGATCGGATTCAAATTGAGTAGAGCCTACCAACCAAAATGGATGGAGCCGGAGACATGGATCGATAACCCGCGCGCCATGGCCGAAGAGATGCTCAATGTCGAACGCTCCGTCCGGCATGCGCTCGTCCATCCGTTGAATGCGAAGTTTCAATCTTTGGTCAAACCGTGGGCCATTTCGCTTGGGATCCTTCAGGCCGCCTTAAACGAAAATCCATCCGGCGCTGCGGAGCTCATGGAAGATGAGGAAGCCTTGTTTTTGGCCGTGCAACGCATTGCAGATCGCCGTATGCGTGAATCGAAGGGGAAGGTCCGTCGCGGCACGGTGCGGGCGATGATCTATCTGTTTATCACAAAAATCGTTTTTGCGCTCGCTCTGGAAATTCCGTTCGAGCTTGTCCTGTATAAACACGTCGATCGATTCGCTCTCGCGACGAACATTCTCTTTCCGCCAGTCCTGATGTTTGCCGTCGGTTCCATGATCCGCATGCCGGGGAAGGAAAATGTGAAACGCATCAAGCAATGCGTCAAAGAGCTTCTGTCGCAGGACGGGCCGCTTGAAAAACGTATCAAGGTTCCAAAAGAGCGCGGATCCTTCGGACGTGTGGTGTTCGGATTAGGGTACGCGCTTGCATTCTTGCTTACCTTCGGGGCCATCTTTTCCATCCTTGGCGTATTCAACTTTACCTGGGTGAGCTCGCTCATCTTCATGTTCTTCCTCTGCATCGTGAGCTTCTTTGCCTTCCGTTTGCGCATCAGTGCGCAGGAGTTCATCGCGGTTGAACGACCCGATCGTCTCACGAATCTTGTCGTCGACTTCTTCTCGATCCCCATTCTACGCGCAGGTCGATGGTTGTCCCAGACAATCTCGCGTCTGAATATCTTCATCTTCTTCTTTGATTTCATCGTCGAAGCGCCATTCAAGATCTTTCTGAACGTACTCGAAGAGTGGTCGGCCTTCATGAAGGAAAAGAAGGATCAGATTCAATGAGTTGGAACATCCATCGAGCGCACCTGCTCAAGGGAGCGCTGCTCATATCTTGGATCGCCTGTATCCTTGGAGTCTATTCGTTTTTGCAAGTTCAAGACATCCCTGTTTCAGCGTTGCCAGCCATCGTAAAGAAGCATGCGATCGCCGCGGGTATGCTCGGGCCCGTTGTGATCGTGCTCATGTATATCTTTCAGACGATCATCCCGTTTCCAACGGCGGCGCTCGCGGTCCTTTCCGGCGCGCTCTACGGACCGTGGGTCGGAATCGCGATCACGGTCATCGGGACGAATGTTTCGGGCAGCGTGAGTTTCTTTATGGGTCGCTTTTTCGGTCGTCATTTCGTCACCGAATACGAACGAGGCTGGATCAAGCAGTATGACGATATTCTTGCCAAAGAAGGATTCACAGCAACGCTGTTCATGCGTCTGCTCTTCTTTCCATTTGATATCGTGAGTGCGCTGGTTGGTCTCTCGCGTATTACGTTTCGACAATACGCCGTCGGGACTTTTCTCGGTACCATCCCGTCCATTGTGGTATTCGTGGTGCTCGGACGCGCCTTCCACGAGTCTGCCTACTCTCAGCCCAAAACGTTTGTTGA
>CAYGDS010000020.1:0-11836 GCA_964348595.1 uncultured Gammaproteobacteria bacterium
CAACAGATGTAAAGGTTTGTGCGGCTTATCGTCCCCTCCTTGCATGTGGAGGGGTGAGGGCTGGCCGGCTCGATTCTGCACGACCGACATCCTCCCTTCCGCTCGAGGAACGATCCTCGCTACGATCTCCTTCAAAAAATCTGCCGTGAGATAAATACGGCTCGCGCGCATCAGGGTCCATCGATAATTCGCGCGCATCAAGCGATCGCGCAGGGATATGCGCGGGCGCGCCCAAAATACTCTCAACGTTCCATAAAATCTTCCCTTCGTCACCGCGTCCTCCCAGCACCATTCGCCTCCGAGACGGATGAAGAGTCGATTCCGCGTGCCGATGAGCGCGAGCCGCACGGGAATACCGGTGGAAAAGACATCTGTCGAGAAGACGATCGTTTCTGGTTCGAGGTGACGACGGACGGCGGATGCGAACGAAAGATAGCGAAACGGAAGCAATCGCTTGCGTGAAATGTGCGTGACGCCGTTCGCGTTGGCATCCTCATCGCCATAAGTGAGGACGTGGACCTTATGCCCGGCTTGCTTGAGATCCGTAACAAGTTTAGCGACAACCGTCGCCGGCCCGCCGATCTCCGGAGGGTAAATGCCTGTGCAGATAAGGAAGTTCAGCGACGGCATAGAAAGTGATGATAGGGCAATCCATCCGATACGATGACCTGACGGAACGTATCGCGCAATCCTTCAATCTCTTTGCGGCTCACACGCTGTTCAATGCGCGTGAAGAAACGATCGTACACGTCTTGCTCGATCTGCTTGAACCCGAGATCCTTGTACCCTTCATACAACGGCACATGCTTGCCAACGTTAGCGATATCGAGCAGACGCCCGAGCCAGACGAGCGGCACGTACACCGTGGCGGCAACGGTGACGGAAAATGCTTTGCGAAATGTCGTCGACCGAATGCGTGAAACCGTCAAACGGATTGCGTTGACGACACCGAGCAGCCATCGATAATACAATGGACGATTGTCCAGACTGTAGTAAAGGTAGATGAGCAGCTCGGGCGCGAAACGTTTGAGTGCGCGCACTTCGTTGAGACAAGGTGTCGGTAAGTGATGGAGCACTCCTAAACTGCAGACAATATCGAACGAGTCGTCACGAAACGGCAAACGCTTGATGTCGCAACGGAAGAATAGAACATTGTTCCGATCACGAAGATTCTTTCGGGTGACGAAGATCGCGTCCGAAAAATCCACGCAGACAAGCTCGCGACACAGCGGCGCAAGGAAATAACTAAAGCGTCCCGCTCCAGATCCAAGATCGCACACGCGCTTGTTCTTCAGGGTCTCGATATCGATGAGATCAAAGTATTGCTTGAACAACGCCTCGTGCTCCGGAAGGATTTTGTCATAGGCCTTCCACTCCTCGCCGAATGTGTATTGGATGTCTGGTGCAAAATCTTTGTCCGTGGTCGCCCCAACGTCGAGCAAGATGACGTCGTCCTTGACCGAGTACTTCGTGGAGCCGACACGGACAAAATCAGCACCGATCTCCACATCGGTTGTGCCAAATAGATCTTTGAGCGACTCAACCTTGTCCAAGTAATATGACATGCGCGTTATGACATCATGCTTCGGAAAAGCGCGTCAAACCGCGTTGCGATGCCGTCCCAGGTGTAGTCACGAGTAACAAGGTCCTTCGCTTGCCGCGTGACTCGTTCTCGAAGCGCCGCATCTTCGCCAAGTCGTCTGATGGCTGCCGCACATGAAGGCGGATCTTGCACCGCGCAAAAGAGTCCGGTCTCGCCGTCTTTCAAGAAATCCGGAATGCCCCCAACAGGCGTCGCGACCACAGGGATTCCGGCTGCCATGGCTTCGAGGAACGAGTTTCCAAGCCCTTCGGACAGCGACGGTCGACAGAAAATATCAGACGCCTGCAACCACTCCGGAAGCTCCTCATGCGGCTTTGCTCCGACAAACACGACGCGACCAGGCGACTTGGCGACCGGGCGTTGTTTGAGGGCCTGTTCATCTTCCCCCGCCCCAATGATCAGGAGCTTGAATCGTTCAGGCAACATCCCCATCGCGTCAATCAAATCACCAATTCCGTTCTTTCGTGTCAACCGCGAGGTCGTGATCACCACAACGTCGTGGTCGTCAAAGCCTATGGCTTGGCGATTCGCGTTACGCCTGCCCACCTGAGATGCGCGGCTGCTGGAGGGCGCTTCGCGTTCCAAGGGACGGCTGAACTCCGCCACATTCACGCCGTTCGGTATCATGTCGACGGTGCCGCGGTATCCGAGACGCGAAGCCCATCGCGCGAGATAATGACTGATCGCCTGAACGCGGTTCGCGCGCCGAAAGATGGATCGATATACGGGCGCGATCGGACGCGTCTGCTTAACGAAGTACTCCATCGGATACCCTTCCTGCATCGTGAGCAGGAGGCGAGTACGCGGTTTAATCCAAGTGAAGAAAAGCGCGGCGAATCCGCCGTAGGTAGCCATCAGCGACCAGACGATCGGCGTGATCTCGCCTCGCGTGATGTGCGCGGCACGCAGCGGGCCGAGGATTGGCAAAAGAAACTTATCGAAAGAATAACCGAACCCGATACGATGGACGTCTACCCTGCCAATCCGCTCACGTTTCGCAAGACCGGACTGAAAGCGAGGACAAATCATGACGAACTCAAAGTTTGCGAGGCGATCAGTGATCTCTTTAACCGCAACCTCCGCTCCTGCGACATGCGGGAAGTAGGAGGGCGAAAAAATAATAACTCGACCTCTGACATCTGCCTGCCCGCCGTAGCTGTAGCGTAGGCGGGACATCTGAGATCTGACATCATTAGGCATATTTCTCAAGCCACGTCGAGAGGCTAAGTAACATCCACAATCGATTCCCATGATCGCGACCACGGTCGTTCTCGTGTAGGAATCGTTTCATTTCTTCGACACGGCAAATGTTCGCCAGCGCAACATCGGTCGACAAGCAGCGCTCGACGAACACGGAGCGCAATGGGCCACGGAACCATTCGGCGAGTGGCACTTGAAAACCCCGCTTCGGACGCGTGAACACCTCCGCAGGCACGACGTCTTTGACCGCAGCCGCGAGCAGCGCCTTTTGTCCTTTGGACGATAAGAGAAGCGATGACGGCAATCGCGTGACGTAAGACACGAGTTCCTGATCGAGCAGCGGCGAGCGGGCTTCAAGTCCATGTGCCATGGTGGCGCGATCCATTTTTACATTGAGATCGTCTGGCAAATACGAGCGCAGATCGAAATCCATGGTGCCTTCGATACCGAGGCCCTGGTCGAAGAGTTTGACGATGAACGATCCCGCGTCATCTTGCTTCGTCTGCTCCATAAATTCTGGACGAAGTAGTGTACGAACATCATCTCGATTAAAATACGCTCCTGTGAAGAGATCCGCGTACCCATGTGCGGGTGATCGACGGAGGCCCTCGAGCGTCGTCGCAAAACGCCGATAGCGTGAATCGTTGCGCAAGCTGTCCAGCATCCAAGCGATATTGATCGAAGGCCACGCGAGCCCCAGGCGCTTGAGACGCATAGCAGACGCAAAATAGCGATAGCGTCGATATCCGCCAAATAATTCGTCTCCCCCATCACCCGTCATGACGGCTTTGACATGTGAGCGCGTTTCTTGCGCAAGCAAATACGTCGGGATAGCTGAGGCATCAGCAAACGGCGCTCCGTAGGACTCGAGGACCCGATCAATGGATGCAAGCGCCGTTTCCGGTCGCGCCTCGAAGGCATGGTGTTCCGCACCCAGGCTCTCGGCGAGACGAGCTGCGGCGGCCCGCTCGTCAAATCCAAAACTCGGGAACCCCATGGTAAATGTCTTGATCGGTTGCGATGATCGTTTCGCCATGAGGCAGGCGATCGCGGATGAGTCGATGCCGCCGGAGAGGAACGTGCCGACGTCGACATCCGCAATCATGCGCAAACGAACCGACTCATCCAGAATGCGTCGTACTTCGCGCGCCGCTTCGTCGAAGGACACGTCGAGCTTCGGTGTTCGATCAAATGACGCATAACACTCTATCGTCGTTGCGCCGTCACGATAGACTCCACAGTGTCCTGGTGGAAGTGATCGAATTTCAAGCCAGCCGCTTGCCGGGCTCGGCACATACTGAAGTCCAAGGAACGATCGGATCGCGCCCCAGTCCACCTGCTCACCACCCTCAAGAAGCGACGTCGGTTCGGAGGCGAACGAAAAGCGCGCTCCGTCATCTCGATAAAAAAATGGTTTCTTGCCGATACGATCACGCGCGAAAAAGAGTTCGCGTTTTTCCTTATCCCAGATGGCAAAGGCGAACATGCCTCGGATCTTGTCGAGCGCGCCGCGACCATGACGTACGAATAGCTCGAGCAATACCTCCGTGTCGCTCGTCGAACGTAGCGTGACACCGGCCGCAACGAGCTCGTTTCGCAATTCCTGGTAATTGTAGATCTCTCCGTTAAACGTGATGGAATATCGTCCGGAAGTATCCTGCATCGGTTGGATCCCCGTCGGAGAAAGATCGACGATCGCGAGACGTCGATGACCAAGCCCGACGCTCTCGTCGATCCACACGCTCTGCCCATCGGGGCCACGATGCGCGAGCCGATCGGTCATCGCCGAAACCGACCGTCGGAGGTCTTCCGGCGGCCGCTTTGCGATGAGACCAGCAATACCGCACATAATTACCTGTAGCCCGTAACCTATAACCTTTTAGCGATAAGATCAATGATCCGTGGTTGCGAATATCGCGGAGAGGTTATAGGTTACAGGGTATGGGAAAAAGCATCGCGATCTGTATCACGCTGGCCGAACAAGGTGGAGCGCAAAGTTTCGTCGCACGATTCGCACCATGGCTGGTGGCGCGCGGCCACGAGGTGACTGTGTATGCCGGTACTGGCACCTGGCTTGCGGATAGGCTTCGTGGATCGAACGTGAAGTTCGTTAACATTCCGCATCTCTCGCGTGAGATTGATCCCCTGCGCGATCCGCTCGCCCTTCTGTGGCTTCGGCGGGAGTTTCGACGAACCAAGCCAGATGCGATTCATCTGAATAGTGCCAAGATGGGCATCCTCGGCTCCGTAGCCGCTTGGCGACCAGGCGACAAGGCGACTAGGCGTGCCAAGGTCGTGTACCGCATCGGCGGCTGGACCTTTCTTGAACCGCTCTCGCCATTCAAAAAGAGCATGTATCGCATGCTCGAGCGATGGACTGCGCGGTTCAAGGACTCCATCATCTGCGTTCATCCGGGCGACGTTGAGACCGCGCGTGCGTCGGGCATTAAACCAAAAGGAAGTGTCTTCGCCGTCCCGAATGGGATTGACGTAGCAACGTTTGACGTAAAGCTCTTACCACGACACGATGCGCGCCGCATTCTGAGGCTTCCGCAAGATCTTTTTATCTATGGAACGGTGGCGAATTTCTATCCGGCAAAAAACATTCCACAATACTTGGATACATGTGCGGAAATCTTCAAACGCCACCCGGCCTCGCGCTTCGTGCTTTTGGGAGACGGGCCGGAATATGCCGCGGTCGAAGAGCGTATCAAAGCGCTCGGGCTCGAAGACTTCGTGTTCATGCCAGGATCTCGTGATGACGCTGCGACGCTTCTACGTGCCTTCGACGCGTTCGTCCTTCCTTCCGTCAAAGAAGGTATGTCTTGGGCGCTTCTTGAAGCGATGGCCGCTGGCGTGCCCTGCATCGCGACCGATGTCGGCGCCGCACGCTGGATGCTGGAAGATGGTGAGGCGGGTTGGATCGTCCCTACAAATGACACGAGAGCGCTCGTGGATGCCATGAGCCAGACACGTGATCGCGCTCTCTCCGAAACAAAAGCCGCCCGTGCGCGGACGGCCGTCGAACAGCGTTTTCCGTTGGAACAGACCTTCCAAAAGAATGCCGAAGCTCTGCTTGGGTGATTACTGGGTTTTCTGCACTTGCGCCTCCACAAGCTTGACGTATTCGCTCTCCGTGTTGGGGTCTATACCTTTGCCGTACGCAAGCACTTTGTCACGTAGCTCAAGCTGCTGCGTCAACTCGAGTTTCCACGCGAGGGCGGCATAGATCTGACCGCTCCCAGTTGGATAGCTCGCAAGCGAATCAACGACTTTCGTGAGTCCAGGAAGATCTTCGAGGATAAGATGCGCGTCAAAGACAGGGAGCAGCTCGCGCGCGTCCTGGAGTCGGTACGGATATTTTGCGTTCAGACCCTGCATGATTTCACGCGCTCCGGTGACGTAGTCGCGCTTGTCGTAGACGAGCACGACGCCATAATTCCAGTACCCTTCGCCAAGTTCCGCGTCAAAGTCGCGCACGCGCAGGTAAATCGGAATCGCCTTGTCGACCTGCCCCTGCTGTTGGTACAGGCGCGCGAGTCCGTAGTGCAGTTGCTGTCGCTTGGGGCTCGTTTCGATAGCTTCGAGATAGTATCGCTCTGCGACAGCTGCCTCGGCAGGAAGCACGCCCATGACGCTTTGCGCGAGGCGCGCGAGGACAAATTTCGGATGCGTATTCCGCGGATGACGTCGGATTTCCTCTTCGGAAAGCTGTTTCGCCAAATTGTACAAGTCTTGCCAATTCGGAACACGTTTAGTCACGTCCGTGATCCCAACAAGGTTGCGCGACAAGAGAAAAGCCTGCTCATCAAGATACGGCGTCCAGATCTGCGAGGCACTCACCGCCCGTTCGTATCCGATGACCGGATTGATCCCGAGAATATTATTCGAATCGATAGCGAGTCGTGATGCTTGAAACGGTAGCACGGAGGTGCGCCACACGACGAGCAACATGACAACCTGGACGACCGTAAACGCAATCCAAGGCGCGCTGCGTTTCCCTTCCTCTTTGTACTCTGGACGTTCACCAATGAATTCCCCCCGCGTCGCAGCGATGATGAGGCCGAACAGCAGATAGCTCATTGAGAAGCCTGCGGGGTGATCGAAGACGAATAAGTTCTGGACGAAGTATGCGATGGGAAGTGCGAATAAGATCGCGGCAATCGGTAAGTCGATCCAACCGCGTCGATAAGCCCGCAGCGTCGTAAACAAGATGGCACCGAAGATCGATGCAAAGGCCAGGAATCCGAGGATGCCCGTCATGGATAAGACGTCGAGCACCGTGTTATGCGCACGATCGAACCACGTTTCGTATGATCCGAAACGAAGAGATTGTGGATTGTATCGTTCGTTAAAGAGGATGTGAAAGTTATCCAACCCCCAGCCCGTCAGAGGGCGTTCGAGAAATCCATTCCATGCGATTTCCCAAGCGATGAGGCGCGTCGAGACAGTTGCGCGAAGATCAAGCAATCGAGCCAGAGGCGAATGCGCGATGACAGGCACATCCCGCATGAGGAACAATGCCCCGTACGTCGCAAAAAGGAGTGCGAGGGCACCAAGGACACGCACGCGAACCTTCTTCTCTTTGGTGACGAATCCGATGTATGCAGCCAGCGCGATGATACCCGCCGCGAGACCAACAAGCGCGCCACGCGACTGGGCGAGCAAGAAGGCAACAATGTCGAACCCAGCGACGCAAACGTAGAAGATGCGCCAGGTACGCTCTTTCACCTTCCAGAACAATAGCGCGAGAAAAAAGAGATTGAATATCTGATATGCCGCCATGTAAATCGGATTGTCGACCAAGCCGCCCACGCGCGGCCCAGCTTGAAACAAAAGCAGGTCAGGCTTGAATCGTTGGGCGATCGCCACGAGCGCCATGATGCCGGAAAGTGCCACTTCGTAGTTGAGCAGTTTCCTCCACTCTTCCCAACGATGTGCAACGCCCGTGGCCATGACCATCCATGCAAGAAAGTGGAGCAACGTGAACAAGCCATTCATGCGCTCTTGATTCCCCCACCACGCGCGCAACGGATCTACGGCAAAGATGACAGAGAGCATCATCGCAAGAAAATACGACACGATCGCGATCATGAGCGCATGCTTGCGCGGTCGATAGGCGGGCTCCATCCACGCAAGCGCGAGATACGCGGGAAACGTGAGCCCGACAACGATCTGAAAGTAGATGAGCTTGGAAAAAACGAACGGGAAGATGACGATCGGGATGAACATGAGCGGCACGAGCAGGCCCGCGTAGACGCCCACAATGGTGATGGCTTTGAACAACTTGATAGCAGTGCTTCGAGTCATAGGATGTTCGAGAGCATAGCACACGGTTCCCACCGCACACCACCAATCACCCTCGTTCCCTCTTTAATAAAGAGGGATGAAAGGGTGATTGGGGAGGTGAAACCAAACTCCCCCTTTCGGGGGAGTTTGGTTTCCGGCGTCTCGCCGCGTTCCCGACGAATCGGGAGGCGAGCGATGTGCCAGAGGGGACCTGCTGTGACTGAGTCGTCTGCGCGATTAGCGCGAGAGCGTCTGAGTCTGGGCGAGGTCTTCGACGTAGGTGTCGTTGGTCCAGTCACGCGACCCAGTCGTGCTCGAGGCAGACGAGTGCGGGACTTCACTGCCGTCAGACCAGAGGAACGTGCCGTCTGCCTCCGCCGACGAATCTCCGTTGGTGGAGGTGTCGATGGACGGGAGGTAGGTGCCGCCAGTACCAATGGCATCCACGAGGAAGCCGGTGGTGATGGTCTGAGCACTGTTACGGACGAACGAGAGGCTGAAGGTGTCACCGGCGAGCGAGCCAGCCGGGGTTGCGTACACGGTGTACGTGCTGCCCGTGCCGGAGATCGCTTCTTCGCTGGTGAACGAGACGACAACGTTACCTGTGGTCGTGGCGACACTGAGCGAGCCTGACTCGAGGTCAGTGGCCACGTTGTCGGTGATCCGGTAGTCAGCGAGAGCCATGTCGGTCGTGCCTTTGCGAAGTCGGAAGTTCGACATCGAGAAGGCAGAGGAGGCGGTGGTCGTGGCCTTGGAGAAGCTCATGACGAACTTCTTCAGGTAGACCGTGCTCGCACTGTCAGCGGATACGGTGAACTTGTAGAGATCCTGGCTCGAGCCGTTCGCGAGCGTGGTGGACGAGAGCGTCTGGCGTGCAACCGTCGGCTTCGTCTTGCGAACCACGAACGTGTTGCCCACGGTGGCGGAACCGGTCGTGTAAACCACGTCACCGGAAGCGAGACCAATGGAGCGAACATTGAAGCGGCCTGAGTAGTTGGTATCCCAGTTGCCTGTCTGGAGGTTGGCACCGATGCCGAGCTTCACCTGGTTACCCGAGCGGGCAACACCAGAAGGAGTCGGAGCGCCACCACCAGCGGAGGATGAGGCGAGAACGTTGCTCAGCTTGCCCCAGATCTGGAAGGTCGCAGAACCATCGATCGGAATCGTGATTGGGTTCGCGGTGAGGTCCACGTCCATCTGAGTAGAGGTACCAGCCGGCAAGGAGTCCTGACCCTTGATCACGCCGTCCTGGACAACGGCCACACCTGCAAAGTGGGCTGCATCACCGGACGAGGTCACGTTGATACGCTCAAGCTTCACAGCTTCGAACTGGGCCGTCGCCTTGAACTGGGCGAGGTTGTGCCAGACATCACCGCCTGCGACGAGGATTGTCGACTGGCGGAGGTTGTCGGATGCGATGGTGAGCGTTGCGCCATCTTTGACGAGCTGTGTCAAGGACGGGCTTGCGCCTGCGTTGCCGGTTACAGCCGACGAGAGTGTCGGGGTCACCGAGTTGTTGTCACTGTCTTCCGCCGTGATGTCAGCGGCCGCAGCGATACCCACCGCGTACGAGTCCGCAGTTTCATCAATCGTGGAATCTGCCGTGCACTTGACCGTAACGGTCTTGGAGGTGCCGGCCGGGATGTTGAGATCGATGTTGGTGATGTTCATATCACCGTTGGTGGCGTCTGGAGTCTTTTCAAGACCCAAGCGCGTCGCACCGTCGTAGATGCCACACACCGTGACCGCATCGTTCAAGTCTGCCAAGGCAAACGTGCTCGTCGTGGCGACGTCAGCGCGGCCTGTGAGCTTGATCGTGCGAACGAGAATGGAGCTCTCTGACCCAGCGGAGAGCACGAAGCCAACCGTTGGGATATTGACCTGGTTCTTCACCGCTGTGCTAGCAGTCGGCGAGGAGGCGAGCGCAACCGTGAGGTTGGAAGCCTTCACCGTCTGGAAGTTACCCAAGATCTGGGAGTTCGGGGTGATAACCGTGGTTGAGAGGAATTCACCCGTGTCGACGATGCGGACGTCGGACGAACCGAAGATGTTCGTGTCGTCACCGAAGCTGACACGGTACTGGTTGTTGTTGTCGCCGAAGAATTGACCGGAGATGTCTTCCGAGTTGGCGAGATCTGCAGTCACGGCGAGGTTCAACGTCTGGCCCGCATTGATGTTGAACGAGTCGCTCAACGTAATGGTGCCGGAGTTCGTGGAGGAGCTGGCCAAACCTGATGGGAGCGATGTCGGACCCATCACGATGGCGCCCGTGTCAAGATTCTTGATCTTGATGTCACGGAAGTACTCCGTACCGGCCGAACCCTTGACCAAGTCACAGCACGAGGCTGAACCGATGATGCGGAGATCCATGTTGCGGATCTCGAGCATGTTGTCCTGCGATGTCAGCGAGAACTTGTACAACACAGCGTCCTGCTGGCCCTTGGCGAGGTTGCCCGTCGCCGGACCATTGAACGCAACAGTGAGCTGGCCACCCTGAGTGGTGACTTCGATGAAGTTCGTGCTGAGACCGTCGAACGAGCCCTGGCCGGTTGAGGAACAACCGCCGATGGCTGTCGCAGCGATACAGACAGCGGCACCCGTGCCGAAGGTCTGATCAACTGCATAGACGTCCGTCGTGTATTCGACGTAGGTCTTGATCGTGCGGCCCGAGCGGCCTGCGATGTCCGCCTTGAGCGAGAAGGTCTTTGTCACGCCTTCGGCAATGACGTAGGCCGGGCTGAAGGAGAGGATGATCTTGTCTCCCACGAGGGAGGCGGACGAAGCAACCAAGGTCGAACCGGTGTAGAGCTTCAAGTCGGAGAGGTCGGTGTTCGACACGGAGCCGGCTTGAATCAAGGTGATGCGGCGGACCTCAATGTCATCCGAGTTGGCGATGAGCTTGAAGTTCGAGATTTCCGCATCCTGAGCACCGACGTTCGGGTTGGTTGGAGTCGTGCCCTTCTGAACGTCGAGGCGAGCAGCGGACGTCGTACCAATGCGGAAGGTGTTGCCGCGCACTGGGAACGTGCCACTTACTGAGGCGCCTGTGCCACTCACAACCACGGAAGCAGCGTCGGCGAGCTCAAACGAGTGCTCACCGCCAGCTGTGGCCGAGCTGCTGACGTCACCCACGAGAACGTAGGACTTCGTCGTGCCAGCTGGGACCGTGATGCTAAGGCTGTTGAACGAGATGAGACTCGTGGACGAGTTGATCGTGCGGCCCGTGGTGAGACGGGTACCGGCCGAGTCATACAAGTACACGTTGGACCAGTCGGTGGTTGCACCGACGCCCACGCGATGGAACGAGAGGCCCGTGATCATCGCATCGGCGCTTCCGGCCATGAAGTTAACCTTCAAGGTGGAGACCGAGGCGGAACCCTTCGGGACGGTCACGCCAGCCGGCGTATCGGAGGCCAAGGTCACGGAGACCGAGCCACCAACCGGGGTTGGTACGCCACCCGGGACGTAGATCACGTCCGCAAGGCGACCCTCGCGGCCCATGACATCCGTACCGCCAGAGTAAGCCACCGTTGTGGTGACAACATTGACCGGATTATTGGAGCGATGGCATTTAGACAAAATGTTGCGGATGCCGACACCGTCGCAAACAGCGCGCACAGGGCCCGCGGCGATAACGCCGGTACCGTCGAGCGCTGGTTTTAATAAAACTCTGGCGCCTGAACATTGGCCGATAATTTCATGAGTGATCGTCGATCCTTTAAGAGGAACGGTGATCATATTGCG
>CAYGDS010000021.1:0-2797 GCA_964348595.1 uncultured Gammaproteobacteria bacterium
GGCCTTTTCGTTACGCAACTCTCAACTTATCCTTCGACACCATCAATTCACCCTTCTTTTTCCTTGGGCGGCTCATAAGAGCCTCGCCCAGGAGCGCGATCACTTCGCGTTCGATGAGGTGACGAGCCGCTCGCGCGCCCTCGGCGGGATCAAATTGACGGCTCAGCAGCCAATCTAAAACTTCCTCGCTGACTGTATACGCTGTTTCTTGCGCCGTATTGACGCGCGCGAGCACGGCCTCGAGCTCGCGACGGATGATATTCTTCAGCGCGGCTTTTTCCAGCGGTTGGAAGATAACGATACGGTCGAGACGATTCAGGAGTTCCGGGCGGAAGCGATCGGCAAGCTGTTCTTTCACGAGAACGGTGAAATCTTGTTCGCTCGTCGATCCGCTAAAGCCGAGTCGCGACTTGTTCACAAAGTCCGAGCCGACATTGGACGTGAGGATGACGTAGGCGTGGCGGAACGGAATCTTTTTGCCCGTCGCATCGTTCATGAAACCATCCTCCAGTGCTTGCAAGAGGAGGTGCTGAACATCCATGTGGGCTTTTTCAAATTCATCGAAGAGAAGCACCGCATGCGGGTGACGACGGATGGTGTCCGTGAGTCGATTCCCTTCGCGGAAACCCACGTACCCGGCAGGGGAGCCGAGGAGCTTAGAAACGGAGTGTCCTTCGGCGAATTCCGACATGTCGAGCTTCACGAGCGCGTCTTCTTTGCCGAATAATTCGCGGGCGAGGGCGCGCGCAAGCTCTGTCTTCCCGACGCCGGAGGGTCCGACGAAGAGAAAGCTCGCGCGCGGACGGCGTGGGTCCGCAAACCCGAGCCGCGCCTTTTTGACGGTTTCCGCGACGGCAGTGACTGCTTGTTCTTGACCAAACACCGAAGCGGCGAGACGATCTTGCAGCTCTCGAAGTTGATCGTGCTCCGCTTTGCGCAATGTATCGAGCGGTACGCGTGACAAACGTGCGACGACACGAAGGATTTGTTCGACGTCGACGGGAACACGATCTTTTTCCCGCGCCGCGCGCGCCTTGCGTTCAAGTTCCTTCTTTTCGTTGCGCAAGCGCTCCTCATCTGCGCGCGCTGCCGCCGCGAGGTCGAGGTTTCCTTCGCCAACAGCCTGTTCTTTGGCCTCGACCGCTGCCTCGATCGCAATGTCCATCGAGCGAAGACGTTCCACGGATTCGTTGGATCGACGCCCCGCGTTCACGAGCGCAGCGGCTTCATCGAGAATATCAATGGCTTTATCAGGAAAAAATCGATCCGTGAGATACCGTTCCGCCAATGCGACGGCCGCATCAAGAGCTTCGACGGAAAATTGTACGCCGTGATGATCCTCGTACCGCTGCTTGAGCCCTTCGAGCATCTCGCGCGCAAGCGCGGAAGAAGGCTCCTCGATTTCGACGGGTTGATAGCGACGTTCAAGGGCCGCATCCGGTTCGATGTGCTTTTTGTACTCGGCCCACGTGGTTGCGCCGATGCAACGGATTTCACCGCGCGCGAGAGCGGGTTTGAGGATATTGGCTGCATCCAGGGAGCCTGACGTGGAGCCGGCTCCAACCATGTTGTGGATTTCGTCGATGAAAAGAATCGCATCCTTATCTTGCTTCGCCTCGTCGACGAGCTGTTTGAGACGCGCTTCGAACTCACCACGGTACATGGTCCCTGCGACCATGAGCGCGAGATCAACGGCGTAAAGTTTTCGACCTTGGAGAATATCAGGTACTTCACCTGCCACGAGGCGCTGGGCGAGTCCTTCGACGATTGCTGTCTTACCGACTCCAGGCTCACCGAGGAGAATCGGATTATTTTTGGTGCGTCGACAGAGCACGTGGATCAAGCGTTCGAGTTCCATGTCGCGACCGACGACAGGATCGAGCGTGGGGGCGACGTCCGGCGCAGTCAGCTCACGCGCAAATGCCTCAAGGGCACGCGGTCGTTTGTCACGAGCGAGGCGAGGAGACCGCGCATCGGCCTGTGGCATCTGTGTGGTTTTGGGATCGGCTTCCGCGTGCGGCATTTCCCCTTCAAGATTTTGTCCTGCAAGTTCAGGAAACTTTGTTGCGGACTTGAGCGCGCCCAGAACCTGTTCACGTGCGTGATCCAAATGCATCCCTTGTGATTCCAAAAACTCATGCACACCGTCGAGAGGCATCTCAAGTACGGCCCAGAGCAAATGCTCCGTGCCAATGTATTTGTGTTCGTGCAGATGGGCTGTGAGGACGCACTTCTCGAGGACACGCTTCACTGCGGGGGAAAGATCCGGTGCGACGGGCGTGCCGGGATCGTGCGCCGTTGGGAATCCGCGGAACGTGTCCTCTGCGGCCTTCAGATTGACGCCGGACTTGTGCAGCACTTCCGCAGCGAGCGATCCCTTTTGTGCGAGTAACCCGACAAGAACATCTCCGGGCTCGACCGTGTCTCTGCCGGCGCCGAGCGTAAAAGACAGAGCCTTGTGAAGCGCCTCTTTGAGATGGCCCGAAAAACGGGCTAATAGGTCGGGTTCTAACATACGATCGATGTCATCAGATGTCAGATCTCAGATGTCTGATGTCTGATGTACCCTCTTCTGACATCTAGCTTCTGAGATCTGACATCGTGAAATTAAAATTTCACCTCAGGAGTAGCCCGTTCCGCCTCGTTGCCGATTTCGAAGAACTCGCGCTTCACAAAACCGAGCATGCCGCCGACGAGATTCGTCGGGAACACTTGAAGTTTGGTATTGAAGTCGCGCGCGTTGCCATTGTAGAAGCGACGTGATGCTTGAATTTTGTTTTCTGTATCGGATAATTCG
>CAYGDS010000021.1:2807-11241 GCA_964348595.1 uncultured Gammaproteobacteria bacterium
CTGCAAGTGCATGAAGTTCTCGTTCGCACGCAATTGCGGATATGCCTCCGCGACGGCGAAGAGCGACTTGAGCGCCCCCGCGAGCGCGTTCTCTGCCATGCCCCTGTCATGTGCGCCCTGTGCGTTCATCGCAGCCGCGCGTGCTTGAACGACTTTCTCGAATGTGGCGGACTCATGCGTTGCGTATCCCTTCACGGCGTTGACGAGGTTTGGGATCAAATCGTACCGACGCTTGAGCTGGACATCGATGTCCGACCAAGCCTCATCTGTCTTGTTCTTAAACGTGATCAAACCGTTGTAGACCGCGACCAGCCAGAAGCCGATAGCAACGACGACGGCGAGTAAAATCCACATAATCATACGTCTTTATGATCTCAGATCCCAGAACCTTGATCCCAGAAAACGGGAAGGTTAGGTACTGATTTTGGCTAAGAATGAATAATCTCACTATATCATTACTATAGATACCAATGGTATACTTTGCAAATCCCACGAGTTTCGCTCGTCTGGGATCAAGGCTCTGGGTTCAAGGATCATTTATTATGAATCGTACAATCTTTAAGGCCTACGACATCCGCGCCCTTGCACCGCAAGAGATTGACGTGACAGTCGCTGAACGGATCGCACGTGCGATCGTCACGCTTCATCGACCAAGAACTGTTGTCGTCGGTCGCGATATGCGTCTCACGTCAGACGAGATCGAGGCGGGTGTTGTGCGTGGCTTTACCGCGATGGGCGTCGACGTTGTGCGCATTGGACTGTGCTCAACGCCACTTTTCAACTTTGCGATTGGTGAATCTGCAGGGGCGTACGATCTCGGTGTGATGGTGACCGCTTCTCATAATCCCGCAGAATATAATGGACTCAAGTTGACGAAAGGTGACAACACGCCGATCGGTCAAGGGAGCGGCATGGAAGAGATTCGTGATCTTTGTTTGTCGAACACGGAACTCCCGAACGCCGCGCAACCTGGCAAGGTCACGCAAGATGACGGGACGCTCAAACGATACATCGATGTGCTTATGCGTCTCGCGAAGCTCCCAGACGATTTACCGGCAAACGTACGCATAGCAGTCGACGCGGGCAATGGCATGAATGGGTACGTTCTCCCCGCGCTCGCAGAACGATTGCCCGGCGTTCAGATCATACCTTTGTACTGGGATCTCGACGGCTCGTTTCCCAATCACGAGGCGAATCCGCTGAAAGTTGAAACACTGACGGAACTCAAAAAGACCGTGGTCGAACGCGGCTGCATGTTTGGCGCAGCGTTTGATGGTGATGGTGACCGCGTCGGGTTCGTTGATGAGACGGGTTACGCGATTCCCGGTGATATTCTGACAGCGCTTCTCGCAAAAGAATTGCTGCGCGAATCTCCAGGTGGTCACATTATTTTTGACGTAAGGTCGTCACGCGCGGTTGGCGAGATTGTGACGGAAGCCGGAGGCACGTCCGAAATGTCGCGCGTTGGCCATGCGTTCATCAAACGTCGGATGAAAGAGACGAACGCAATCTTTGCCGGTGAGTTATCGATGCACTTTTACTTTCGTGAGTTCTGGAATTGTGAATCGAGCGATTACACCATGCTTCTCATCTTACGCATGATGTTGCGAGAACAAAAAACTTTGTCGGAACTTTGGAAACCGTTCATGCGCTACGTTCATTCAGGTGAAATGAACTTTGACGTGCAGGATCCGCATGCAAAAATTGATGAGATAGCCACCGCGTATGGGTCGACGGGAGCGAACATATCGCGTATCGACGGCGTTCGCATCGATTTTGATGACTGGTGGTTCAATGTGCGTGCAAGCAATACGGAACCATTGCTGCGGCTCAATCTGGAGGCTCGTACTGAGCGGGAAATGATGAAACATCGCGACGAGCTGAAACGTCTCATCAAAGGGTTGTGACCTGCCATTGCGAGAACTGTAGGGACGAAGCAATCTAACGAAGCGTTCATCCTGTCATTGCGAGGAGGTACGACGAAGCAATCTCTACCAAATCCATGCGAAGCTACTACGCCTACATCATGACCAACAAGATGCATACCGTTCTTTACGTCGGTGTGACAAATGACCTTCTGCGTCGCGTTTGGGAACATCAAAATGGTCACGGATCTCGATTTACGAACAGATACCTCATCCACAAACTCGTGTACTACGAAGAGACCCAAGGTGTTGAGGCCGCTATTGCGCGCGAGAAACAGCTCAAGGGTGGTTCGCGTGAAAAGAAGCTGCGTGCCATAGAATCCATGAATCCAGGCTGGAAGGATTTGGCAGAGGACCTCGTGTAGAGTATGAGGTTGAGATTGCTTCGTCGCTGCGCTTCTCGCAATGACAAATACGCACACAAGCCCTGCAAGAACGCATATGATCGGGTTTCTTGACTCCGGTGTCGGAGGGTTAACTATCCTCGAGGAGGTGCACAAAGTGATTCCGGAATACGACACGCTCTATCTTGGCGATACGGCTCACGCGCCGTACGGCAACAAAACGCACGACGAGCTCGTCGCACTCGTGTGGAACGGATGCACCTGGCTCTTTGCGCAGGGATGCGAACTCATCATCCTCGCGTGTAACTCCGCCTCTGCGAGTGCGCTGCGCGAGATCCAGCAGACGAAACTGCAAGAGTATCCGGGAAAAAGAATACTCGGCGTGATCCGGCCTACCGTCGAAGAACTGGCTCGTAGCGGGCATAAGCGCGTCGTCGTTCTTTCAACCGTCGCGACAAAAGAGAGTGGCGCATACCCGCGCGAGTTTAAGAAGTTGGGCGCAACGATCGAGGTTATAACTCACGCATGTCCACAGTGGGTTCCGATGATTGAGGCTGGCAAGGCTGCGTCAGATGAAATGCGTGAAGACGTGCTGCGTGAAATCGCTGCGTTCGAACAGGAGGCGGGGGAATATGACGCTGTGCTCTTGGCCTGCACACACTATCCGTATGTGCATCGTCTCGTGGAACAGGCTCTTGCCCGAAAGGTTCCCGTATACAATCAAGGGGAACTCGTTGCTCGATCTTTAGCAGATTATTTAAAGAGACATCCGGAGATCGAATCAAAACTCGGGAACCACCGCGCCTATCGCTACGTAACGACTGGCGATGCGCAGTTGGCATCAAAAATTGCAACCGATCGATTTGGATTCGAAGTGACCTTCTCTCACGCGTAATATCTCCAGAAAAGAAAACGACCCTGCGAGAGGATCGTGGAGATAGGCCTGCCGCATTGCGCTCCTTCGCCGAGAATGGCTGGGGGGGGTTAGCCGTCAGCATGGGTGCGCGCGGCAGGCACTCACATTCAACTCGTGTATGACTCTGGTGTCAAATAGAAAAATTGTGCTAGGCTAAGCTGACAATATCATGCTGAACGTGATTATTTTTCTCCTCGTCCTTTCCGTGCTCGTTCTAGTGCATGAGATCGGGCATTTTATTGCCGCGAGAATAGTGGGGATCAAGGCCGAAGAGTTCGGCTATGGCTTCCCGCCCCGCGCGATCGGAATCGTGAAGGCGAACGGTCATTGGAAACGAGTGGCTGGGCGCGATCGAGGCGCGTATAAGAGCACGATTTGGTCTTTGAACTGGTTACCACTCGGAGGTTTTGTTCGTCTGAAAGGTGAGCAGGGTGAGGGCGCGGGAGATCCGGACTCGTTCATCTCAAAAAATGGATGGCAGAAGATGTTCGTGCTAGCTGCGGGTGTCACCATGAACTGGATACTCGCCGCTTCGATTTTCAGCGTCGGATTCATGATCGGTGTTCCAACGGATCTTTACGGCGTCCCTTCGTCCGCCACGATTCATGATCGTCATATCGAGATTAGTGAGGTGGTGCCAAGTTCGGGCGCGGCATCTGCAGGGCTCAAAGCGGGAGATACGGTCCTCGAAGTGAATAGCCGTCTCCCCATGACGAGCGAAGAAGTGCGCGATCTGCTTAAGACGGATGAGGCTGGAAAAAAGTTTACCATTCGATACCGTCGCGATGGAATTGAAAACATCGTCGAGGCACAGACGGCATTTTTAAAAGATCTCAATCGCCCTGGACTTGGAGTACTTCTGAGTGACGTCGGCACGGTGAGCTTTCCGCCACATCGGGCAATCGTGCAAGGAGTTCTTACGACGACCGCGTACACATGGCTGATCGTGAGCGGTCTCTTCACGCTCATTCGTGATCTCGTCACATTCGCTGGACCGACACCGGATGTTTCTGGACCGTTGGGGATCGCGGTATTGACGGGGCAGGTGGCAAAGCGTGGTGTGTGGGCGCTCGCGCATTTCACTGCGCTGCTCTCACTCAATCTCGCGGTGATCAACTTTCTCCCCATACCGGCGCTCGACGGCGGCCGCGCGATGTTCGTGCTCGTGGAATCACTCCGTCGCAGGCGCAATAACCCTGTATTCGAGTCCGTCATTCACCAGATCGGCTTTACCGTTCTCCTTATATTGATCCTCCTCGTCACCGTCCAGGATTTGCGCCGCTATGGCGGGGCGATTTGGAGAGGTTTGCTTGGTATTGTAGGCTTCCAATGATATGACCCTATCCGAGCAACTGAACCAATTGGCCCGTCACGCGGCCGTGAAGATCAAGGATGCAAAAACCTTGGCCGATATTGATCAACTTGAAATTCATTTCCTCGGCCGCAAGGGTGATCTCACGACGCTCCTGAAGGGACTCGCCCATGTTTCTGCGTCTGAACGTCCGAAGCTCGGTGCCCTCGGTAATGAGGTGAAAATGAATATCGAGGGGATGATCACGGCTGCCAAAGAGTCGCTCGGCGCAGGCGAGGTCAACCAGAAACTGATGGACGAGTCGGAAGATGTCACTGAGCCGGGCGCAAAACCGCGCGCGGGGCACATCCATCTCGTCAATCAGGCGATCGAGGAGATCGCGGATATTTTTGAGCGCGCCGGGTTCAGTCGCACCCGCCACCCGGAAGTTGATTGGGATTGGTACGCGTTCGAGGCGCTCAACATGCCTGCGGATCATCCTGCCCGCGACGAATGGGAAACGTTTTTTATGGATGCGCCCACGCATCCAAAATGGGGGAGAATGTTGCTCACGCCGCATTCGACGAACGGTACGGCTCGCTCACTCGCCTCACACAAACCGCCCATCAGATGCATAAACATTGCGAAGACGTATCGTCGCCAAATCGACGTGACGCACATTCCGATGTTCCACCAATTCGACGGGGTGTACGTCGATGAAAACGTTTCGGTCACGCACTTGATTGGCATCCTCGATTATTTCGCAAAAGAATTTTTCGGACCAGACCGGAAAACGCGCCTGCGCCCGTTCCATTTCCGCTTCACTGAACCGTCGTTCGAGTTCGATATCTCCTGCGGCGTCTGCGGCGGAACGGGATACCTTACCGGAGCGCGGATCCCGGAGCCCGGAGCGCCAAAGATTGACGTTCCGCGTTCCGCGTTCCGCGTTACGGGTGAAAAGTGTCGAACATGTAAACAAGGATGGCTCGAGCTCGGCGGAGCCGGCATGCTGCATCCAAATGTGCTCAAAGCGGCGAAGATAGATCCGAAAAAATATTCAGGACTCGCTTTCGGTTGGGGTGTTGAGCGTACATATATGATGAAGGAGGGATTGCAGCTCGACGATATTCGAACTCTATACAAGAACGATTTGAGGTTTTTGCAGCAGTTCTAGCTTTGCATTCCATACGCTTTGGGGGTAAGGAGGGGTCACTATGGAACCCATGAATTTCGCATCCTCGATGCATGAGCCCTTGCCGCCTGTTCCGCCGCGGCCTGACCCAGTCGTCGCGCAGCCAACTATCATCGCGAAACCCGAGCCAGATCGCATCACCTTGATCGAACATGATACGACCCTGCTGAAGCAACGCCTCACGTGGCACATCGCCGCGTGGTGGGTGCTCTTCGCCTTGCTCCTCGTATCCTGGTTCGCCTTTGGCGCTTGGGGCTTTACCGAGGCGCGTTCGCTCAGAGGCGAATCGGTCACGGCGGATTCACGTCTAGACAAGCGCATCGACGAGAAAGATGGTCAAACGCAAAATCGACTCGATGCGCGTACTTCCACGCTGGACCAACGGGTAGATCAACTGTTGAGAGACATGGCGACTGTGCGCGCGGAGCTTTCGGTATTACAGACAAAGGTCGAGCTCCAAGAGGCCATGTGCCAAAATGCGTGCGCCGCGATCAATAAATGATACACTGGTGGCGCTATGAACCTCCTTGCTTCGTACGACTGGCTTAAAGAATACGTGGATCTCAAGGAAACGCCCGAGGAATTCGCGGCGCGCGTATCGTTATCTGGGCCGGGGGTTGAACGGCTGTATCCACAGGGCGCTGATCTCGAAAAGATCGTGCTCGGTCATGTGAAGGAAGTACTACCGCATCCGAATGCAGATAAACTTCGTATCGCGAGGACGGATGTCGGTGGCAGGACCGTGCAAATCGTATGTGGCGGATCCAATCTCATAGCAGATCAGTGGGTCGCCGTTGCGCTCATAGGATCGAAGGTGCGCTGGCATGGTGAGGGTGATCTCGTCGAACTAAAGCCGACGGAAATCCGCGGACAAAAGAGCGACGGGATGATCTGTGCCGCGAACGAGATCGGATTGTATGATGCTTTCCCGCATGTCGAGCGCGAAATCTTGGATCTTGGTTCCGCTCTGATGCTCCGGGCTCCGCGTTCCGCGTTCCGCGCGGGCACTCCACTCGCAGATGTGCTCGGACTTTCAGGCGACACCGTGATGGACATAGAGGTGACGACGAATAGACCGGATGCGATGAGCATCGTCGGACTCGCGCGCGAGGCCTCAGCGATCTTGAAGAAGCCGTTCGTATGGAAACCGTCGAGGATGTCCGCGAAGTCTCCCACGAAGAAACTCGACGTCATTGTGAAGGAAGCGAAATTGTGCCCACGGTACATGGCTGTGCGCGTCGACGGCGTGAAAGTGGGCCACTCACCATGGTGGCTTAAGCGACGGTTGCTCTCTGCGGGACTTCGACCAATCAACGCCTTGGTCGATATCACGAACTATGTGATGCTCGAGCTCGGCCAGCCGATGCATGCGTTTGACGCAAACAGCTTATCAAACGGACAGATTCGCGTTCGTAAAGCGAAGACGGGTGAATCACTCGCGGCACTCGATGGAAAAACGTACAAGCTCGACGCCGACATGCTCGTGATCGCCGATGGGGAGAAGTCTGTCGCCGTCGCCGGCGTCATGGGAGGCGAGGGGAGCGCTGTCACGTCGGGCACGACGAGTGTTGTTTTTGAAGCCGCGACATTTGATCCGGTCTCGGTGCGACGGACGGCACGCAAACTCAATTTGTACTCAGACTCGCAGCTCCGCTTCGAAAAGAGTTTGTCGACCGAAGCGCCACCGGATGCACTCGCGCGAGCCGTTGAACTCTGCCTCGAGCTGTGCGGCGGAACTGTCGCGACCAAGATTTTTGATTCGCAAACGGCAGAGTACAAGCCAAAGTCTTTTTCTATCTCGGTGGAAGAGGCGCACGCGCTGATCGGCGTTCATGTCCCGGTCAGCGAAATGAAAGACACTCTTCACCGTCTCGGTTTTAAGATTGGCGTTACGCGCTCCACGTTACGCGCTTTAGTGCCCTGGTGGCGCGACCACGACATCGAGGACAGCCGGGATCTCGTCGAAGAAATCGCTCGCGTCCACGGATACGTAAACTTGCCGGCGGTTTTCCCGGCGGGGAAGGCTACGGAGCCTGTGTCATTGGAACTGAGCTGGGAACGACGCGTCCGTCACTCGATGCAGGCTACCGGATATACGGAAACATTTACGTATTCGTTCACGTCGGCAGATGTGCTCTCGCTTGCAGGCTGGTCGACGCATGGGCTGCTCCGCGTACAGAATCCGCTGTCGGCTGATTTTGAATTTATGCGACCGTCACTCTTGCCGTCTCTCCTCCAGGTCGCTGCACAAAACCAAGAACGATTTCGGCAACAGCATTTGTTTGAGATAGCGCACACCTATACCCATGCTCAAGACGAAAGACGCAAGACGAAAGATCACGCGGGCGTCTGGAAAGAGTTGCCCGAGGAGACTCTCATGCTATCGGCGTTGATCTTGGGCGTGGATGGCGTGTGGCGCCAAGCGAAGGGTATCGCCGAGCGCATGTTCGAAGAAATGGGTATCGAGCATGTGGAGTGGAAGCGACTCGAGGGCGATTCGTTCTGGCATCCGGGGCGCAGTGCCATGGCCTACAGCAAGGGGCACTACCTCGGCACGATCGGCGAATTACATCCAAACGTCGCGAAGCGTTATGGATTTGAAGGTCACGTCGCGTTGGTCGATCTTCCCATGGAAACATTGATTCAGATCGCATCGTCAGCCAAGCGCTACGTGCCGATTGCAGCGTACCCCGAGGCCAAGCGCGATCTTGCGCTTACCATGGATCTGTCGTCGACGGTGCAGGCGCTCGAAAAAGCCGCACGCTC
>CAYGDS010000022.1:0-11227 GCA_964348595.1 uncultured Gammaproteobacteria bacterium
ATTATATACACATCGCGTTGACGATTCTCGCCTGAATCCGAACGATCGGGAGTGGGCGAAAGTCGTGACAACCACAGGCAGGTTTTGTAACGCACTCTAACTACATACTCGATTTTTTCGCTTATTTTCGCGTTATTTAAAAACGCGGGCGAGAGATCGCAACTGAATTCCGTTATGGAAGCATTTAACAAGAACCCGCAGGGCGGATCCTTTCGTGGATCACGTCCAAGTTCGGGTGCTCGTCCGTTCGGTCCAAAGAAGGGCCGCGGACCATTCAAGTCCGCTGGATCGTTTCGACCAGCGGATAGCTTGAAGCAAGGTTTTGCCAAAGAAGAAGGCTCGGCGGGCCCATCGGCAAAGCACGAGGTGAAACGTCGCAAGCGCGGCCCGATGGGTGGCGCGTTCGAATCCATGCCTCGCATGCAAACGTTTAAGCACAAGCCGCATCTCAAAACCGGCGTAGACACGGACGATCTCGCGAAGGAAGGCGAGCGTTTGCGTGTCATGGTGCTTGGCGGCAACGAGGAAGTCGGCCGCAACTGCACCCTCATGGAGTACGGCAATGACATTATTATCATCGACCTCGGACTCCAGTTCCCAGACGAAGACATGCCGGGGGTTGATTACATCATCCCCAACTTGTCGTATCTGAAGGGCAAGGAAAAAAACGTCCGTGGTGTCATCATCACGCACGCCCACTACGACCACATCGGCGGCGTCCCACATCTTCTTCCCAAGATCGGGAACCCGCCCGTGTTCGCGTCCGACCTGACCTGCGGCATCATCGCCAAGCGCCAGGAGGATCATCGCGACAAGCCGGCGGTCAATCTGTTCTCCGTAAAGTCGGATGACGTGCTCCAGCTTGGCATCTTCAAGCTCGAGTTCTTCGGCGTCGCGCACTCGGTCCCCTCTTCGCTTGGTGTGATCGTGAATACGCCGTGCGGCATCATCGTGCACACAGGTGACTTTAAACTGGACGCTGAGCCGGGCGCGCAATCGATTCAGGAAACGGAAAAGATCAAGGCGCTTGGTGAGCGTAACGTGCTCGCCCTCATGTGTGACTCGACGAACGCCTCGAAGCCGGGCAAACAGATCGCCGAGCACGTGATCCAGACGAATATCGACGAGATCATCAAGAACGCAGAGGGTCGCGTCATCATTGGAACGTTCGCGTCGATGATCGCGCGCGTGCAACAAATCATCAAAGCGTGCGAGCGCCAGGGCCGCAAAGTGGCGGTCGAGGGCTTCTCTATGCGATCGAACATTTTGATCGCGCAGCAACTCGGCTACATGGAAATCCAAAAGGGTACGCTCATCGATACGAAGGATATCCATAAGTATCCTCGCGAGAAGACGGCCGTCGTTTGCACGGGCGCCCAAGGGGAGGAACGTGCCGCGCTCATGCGCATCGCGAATCGCGAGCATCCGATTCTTTCGATTGAACCGGGTGACAGCGTCGTCTTTTCTTCGTCCGTAATTCCGGGCAACGAACGTTCGGTGCAGCGCGTAAAGGACACGCTCTACCGCGAAGGTGCCAACGTTGTTCACTATAAAATGATGGACGTCCACGCCGGTGGCCATGCACAGCAGGAGGACTTGCAAGAGATGCATGCCATGGTGAAACCGAAGTATCTCATTCCGATCGAAGGGCACTATTCCTTCTTGTGCGATCACGCGAAGGCGGCGGTCGAGAAAGGATTCAACCCGAAAAATATCTTCATCGCCGACAACGGTCAGATCATGGAGTTTGATCGCATGGGCAATGGGATGTTGACCAACCGCAAGGCGGAGACGAGCTACATCTTCGTCGACGGTCTCGGCGTCGGAAACACCAACCAAGTCGTGCTGCGCGATCGTCAGCAACTCGCCGGCGACGGCGTCGTGATCGTGGTTGCCGTGGTAAACGGCAAGACGGGTCACCTCGAGGCACTGCCTGATATTATCTCGCGTGGATTCGTGTTCATGAAGGAGCACCAGGAGCTCGTCCAGCAAACACGCCAGAAGGCCGCCGGGGTCCTGAAGGGCATGAGCGGCATGAAGCACCAGCCGGACGTGCCAGGGTTGAAAGATGCTCTGCGCGACGAGGTTGGCGAGTTCCTGTTTGTGAAGACGGAGCTTCGGCCGATGGTGATTCCGGTGATCGTGGAGGTATAAAATTCGCAAAATGTAAAACGCAAAACGTAAAATCAATCAACGATCAGACCCCGCCCACGAGGCGGGGTTATGGTTTGGCGAATGAAAACCCCGACCAGGATGGTCGGGGCGTTTGCGTTCATCACGTCGTTCGCGAACGACGTGATTCAGAACAGGGGCAGATGACCGAGCGAGATCACGTCCTCGCGCGGCTGGCCTTCCGTGAAGACGGCGAGCGTCGCGACGTGCTCGGCTCCGGCCTTGGTGAGGAGCTCCTTCACGGCGTCGAGCGTTCCACCGCTCGAGACTACGTCGTCGACGATGGCGACGCGCTTGCCCTTGAGGGCCTGCGCATCGTCCTCGGAGAGGTGGAGTGACTGCACGCGTGCGGTGGTGATGCTCTTCACCTCGACCGAGAGGACGCGCTCGCCCATGTAGGGCTTGCGCTCCTTGCGGGCGACGAAGGTCGGGAGAAACGACAGGCGCCCCATCACGTGAAGCAAGGCCTGAGCCTTGCCGTCCGGCATGATGAGCGCGTCGACGTCCTTGGGAATGAGCAGACAGAGTGTACCACCAGCTGCCTCGACCAGCTCCCAGTCACCCAGGAGGCTGAAGAGCGCGACGCGAACTCCGGGCGCGACTTCACGAATCGGAAGGAAACGGATCACTCCGTAGATGTTGATCATGTGCCGCGTCGGATCGACGACACAGTACGTGAACACCTGCTTCATCCTGAACTGGAGGATCTTGCGACGGCCCCACGAACCATGCGTAAGATGGACGTGCGGGTCGTCGGGATCCCATCCGTGACGCTTGGCCAGGATCTGACCGACGGTGATCGAGAAACCCGATGCCTTGGATTCTTCGACCGCATCTTCCGGGACGATCACGGTACGCGTGTGAAGCATCTTCAGGTCACCGCCGGGAGGAATGATCGCGATGAAGGCGATGTCGGCCCACGTGTTCCCGGAATACATGATTCCGTTCTCGATGCCGATGGCGTAGGCCGACGGATCGGCCTCGCGAGCGGCGAGCGCTCGATTGCGCGCGCCGCTCTGGATCTCCTCCTCCCCGACAGGCTGCGGGTTCACACCTGAGGCAGCGTCGACGATCTGGAGTTCGAAATCGATTCCGTGCTCACGAAGCGCGCCTTCGACAGCGCCACGCTTGATGTCGCTCTTGGAACCCAACACGATCTTGATCATGGGACCTCACCCTTGTGGAATGTGCGGGTTGATGGAATCACCAATATCCATCATCGTCAAGCCGTGACTCAGTCTCGTTTTACACATTGTGCTCCACCCTCTACACTTTATGCCATGAAAGACCTGGTGTTCTCCGGGGTCCAGCCCACGAGCCAGCTGCATCTTGGCAATTACATTGGTGCACTGAAACAGTGGGTCAAGATCCAGCACGACCATCCTTGCCTGTTTTGCATCGTTGATTTGCATGCCATTACGGTGCCCCAGGATCCTAAAGAGCTGCGCCAACACACGCTCGAAACCGCCGCGGCCTACATGGCTGTCGGTGTCGATCCGAAGCGCTCACACATGTACATCCAAAGTGAGGTGACGGAGCACACGGAGCTCGCGTGGATTCTTGGCACCATCACCAAAATGGGTGAGCTCGAGCGCATGACGCAGTTCAAAGACAAGGCGGGCAAAGGGGGCATGGAGCGTTCTGGAGCCGGCCTTCTCACCTACCCCGTTCTCATGGCTGCTGACATTTTGCTCTACGACACAACGGCTGTCCCCGTCGGCGAAGACCAGATGCAGCACCTCGAGCTTGCGCGTGTCATCGCCCGCCGGTTCAACGACCATTTCGGCCCGACGTTTATTGTTCCGCAGCCGCTCATCCAAAAAGTCGGCAGTCGCATCATGAGCCTTCAAGACCCGACGAAGAAAATGTCGAAGAGTGACCCGGCCGAGACCAGTAAGATCCTGCTATCCGACGACGCCGATATGATTCGTAGGAAAATCTTGCGCGCCGTGACGGACAGCGGAACGGGCGTGATCTACGATCTCGACAAGAAACCGGCGGTCGCGAACCTCATGTCGCTTTTCCATCATGCGACGGGCAAGAGCATGAAAGAGATCGAAACGGAATTCGCCGGCAAAGGTTATGGAGATTTCAAACAGGCGCTCGCCGAAGCGATGATTGAACACCTGGCTCCCATCACCGCGAAGATTGCAGAGTATAAAAAAGATCCGGCCGAATTAGAAAAGATTTTGGACACTGGGCGTGATTTTGCAAAGGGGAAGGCCGAAGCGAAAATGAAATTGGTGAGGGACCGGGTCGGACTCGGACGCGCGTGAGTTACACCCTTTTTCCTTTGGCCTTACGCATTTCTCCCGGAGTGGCCTTGTAGGAACGCACGGAGTGCCGCACAAAGCCGGGCGCCGTCCAGCTTTCCGGATCGGTTGTGCCACAAGGGACGGTAGGGGGCTCATCTGCCGGCGCCGCCTTAAATAGATCTACGCCTTGCTGTTGAAGTTTACGTAACCAAATCATGGCTTTTGCATTAGCATCGCGTTCTAAGAGCTTACGCGGAAGGTCAAGCGTGCCGAGGAGGCCCGTTTCTGCTAAGTACCCAAACATCGCCGAGGTGGCTTCCGCCGTCTGCTTCATCTGCTCAGCCGCTGTTGTTTGAGCGGCGATCCAATTCTCGTTAAGCGTCGATTCTTCAGGAGTTGCGGTGATAACGCCTTCGGATTTCAGAGGCAGACGCATAAGCAATTCCCGTGCAGATATTTCACTTCCGGTTTTGTCATCATGCTGCGTTACCATAAGCTGAAATTTCAGGGCAAGCTCGGATGGCGAAAACGTTGCTTGAGGCTCAAGGCCAGGGTCTGCATGAAATGATGGGCGGCGTAACACGTCAAATAACGAAGCAACGCCCTCTCGGCTTTCCAGTGTCGCCTGTTCAGCCGCAGAAGGCTTGACTCCGCGTGTCTCCCCTGGGAACGCAAAGGGAAAGGGCGTGCCGAGCGATTCAAACATGACACCGTGTTTCTTATAGAATGCGTCGATCACTTCCGACGAACTACCCGAACGCAATGCTTCCAAGTCCGTATAAAAAGCCCGGAAGGAAGGGTCACGCATTAACGACTCAAAACGTTTTACGTCCAATTCGTTCTTGATCTTTGCCACCGCCTCCTTCGCCAAGGCTTGTTTCTTCTGTTCTTCAAATACTTTGGTGCGTAGCATGTCCCAGACAGACAACCGTATTTCCAATTGCTTGATATCTATATCGGGCATGCTCTTTTTCCAAGATTCCAACATCGCCTGGCGCTGTTCCGGGCTCTCCATGTTTTGAATCGAGCGGCCATACTCTTTTCCAATTTCTTGGAAGCGATCTTCCGTCGCCTGTTTTGCGTGTCCGAGCTCATGAAGAAGAATGCCTAGATCTGCGGGTGTCTCGAGAGGCGGTGACGTTACGGATTTTGACTCATTTGAAAAGTAGTGGTTCGACTGCCGCTTCTCGGCTACATAGATGCCGCTTACCGTCGGCTTCTCGCCCATGGCGCCTGTCATTGCCAACACATCTATCTCAATCGGCTTCCCGTCTTTTAGGCCACGTAGAACCAGTGACTTCAGCTTGTTCGCATTTCCGACGATATTGCTAACGGTACATGGATCCCCTTCCAGCACCGATTCCACCTCGCAAATCGGTTCTCCCTTTTTGTCTTTCCAAGTCTTCAAGGACCGAATGATTTCCGGAGTTGTTTGGCGTTCCTGAGCGCTCGTCTCTGTCTTATGCTCGGATACCTCTTGTGGACCAAGGCCGCGCTCAATCGACATATTACTTTTTGGTCATCACCCACGTCCCATCCCATCCCTCCGGCGGCGGGATCTTTTCGTAGATACGACAACGCTCGAGCAGGTGTTGCGTCGTAAGATCTTCGCTCCAGACGTGCAGGATGCGCTCGCAGAGACCGGCAGCCTCGACGAATTTGCGGCTGACGTAGAGATCGAATGCTTGTTCAAAATCTTTTTTGAGCGTGAGCTTCGCCTCGTCCACGCGACCCGTTTCCCCCATCACCTCGTAGATTTTGATCGGTTCCTTTTTCCCTTTCACGGCCACCTGATCGAGAAGGCGCGTGACAAACCCATCACCCAATTCCTGCCGTGTATTCTGCGTGATGATGATCTCGGCTCCGTATTCTTTGCACAGACTCTCCGTGCGACTTGCGAGGTTCACGCTGTCACCGATGACGGTATAATCGTACCTCTTCTCTCCTCCGATATTGCCCACGACCATGTCGCCGGTGTTCAACCCGACGCCGACCTTGAGCGTGATGCCGCTTGGGAATGCGCCGCTCGTGTTCATCTCTGAGAGCTTGGTCTTCATGCGAATCGCCGCGCGCACTCCACGCGCCGCGTGATCTTTTTGATCAAATGGGGCGTTCCAAAATGCCATGACCGCGTCGCCGATGTATTTGTCGAGCGTGCCACCTTCGGCGAAGACGATGTCCGTCATCTCGTGGAGATATTTGTTCAATACGTCGACGAGCTGTTCTGGCGTCATGCCCTCGGATAGCGTCGTGAATCCACGCAAATCGGAGAACAAAACGGTCATGGTCCGGCGCTGACCGCCGAGCTTGAGTTTGTCGAGATCTTCGAGCAGTGATGCGACCACGTTTTCTGACACGTAACGACTGAATGCATTTCGGATCTGACGGCGCGCGCGTTCGGAGGTCACCCATCGCTCAAGCAAGAGAGCGCCGTAGGCGAGCACGAGTAGGACGGTCGGCCAAATGATGTTGATGATCCAACCGCGATCAAAAGCGAGAAAGGCGCCGACGATCGATACGACGAACAAGGAGAAGACAATGAGCGCGCCGGTGCGTGCACGTACGCGCGGGATAATCAGGCCAAGCAACAGACCGATGAGGAGATACGCGAGGGCCTGGAGCCAGACAGGGGCGGGCATAAGCCAGCGCCGCGTGACGAGTGTGTCATACACCGAGGCATGGATTTCGACTCCGCTCATGGGCTCGCCGGCGGACGTCGAAACATTTTGTTCGTCGTGGAGATTGCGCGCCGTGGCACCGATGAATACGACTTTGTCCTTAAACCGTTTCATGTCCGCCGTACCCTGGAGCACATCTGAAGCGGGAACAATCGGGAAGGTACGCCGCGGCGCTCCGGCGAAGTTGATCAGGAAACGACCATAGACGTCCGTTGGAATTTCTTGTGCAGCGGGCGCACGCCCCATGAGCCGCGCGGCTTCATACGCGAAGGCGTAGACGGCCGTGCCGCTCTGGCCTGTTGCCGCAAGTGGGATGCGGCGCGCAATATTGTCATCATCCAACGGGACATTGGAAAAGCCCGAACCGGCGGCCGATGATTGGATCGTAGCAATGGGCTGCACCGTGCTTGCGGCGTTGAACGCAAGCGCGCCATCCCTGATCACGAAGGCGAGCTCCACGGGTAAGACGACGTTCCCTGCTCCGCGTACCGCCTCCGCGAGCCGCCGGTCGTCTGATGTATTGGATGGCTCCGGAAAGTTCACGTCGAGCGCGATGACCGACGCGCTCGCAGCCTTAAGCGTATCGATAAGTTCCGCGTGGATGGTGCGCGGCCACGGCCATCGGCCAATTTTGGTAAGCGAGGAGTCGTCGATCGAAACAATGATGGCGGATGGATCCGGATCTCGAGGAAGAAAAAAGCGGTCCGTGGCCGCAGCCGCGAGCGTCTCAAAGATGCCGAACGTGAGACTCGTCGCCGCGAACAGGCCGAGAACGGCCCCGATGAGAATCGGTGCAAGCCAGGATGGATACCGTTTCATACGATTATGGCGCCGTGGGCGATTGTTGTTGTGACGCGATCTCGATATCCGCGGCGCCATTCACGGTCACGCCGTTTTCGACATACGTCGCCGTCACGCGCAGGGTGCCATCGACACGACCCGCGGTAAAGACAGGCCCAGCGAGCGAGCCGAGCTGTGAGTTGGTGAGAGCGTACTGCGTGCTGGCTGTGACATCTTTTGTGACGCCGCTCGAATAGGTGACTGTGGCTCGGAAATTCACGGATTGCAGGGGCTGGATTTTGGCAATACTCGGAGCTAGCGTCAGCGTACGTATGACGACCGCCTCGAACACGCGCACCTCCAAGGATGAGCGCACCGTACCCGACTGGCAGGCTAGCGAGGCCTCTGCACGCGCCGATCCCGGTGCGCTCGCCGTAAACAAATTCTTCTGCAAGGTGCCGATGTTTCCAAACAGGGCGTAAGTCGCGTTCGACGTGGCGTCCTCCTCATGTCCGTCTGGGAACAGCGCGCGCGCCGAGAGCACGGCCTGCTGACCAACGTTCACAGGATTCGGCTGCATGGAGAGTCGCACGCCACTGCACGCGAGGAGATCGGTCGTTGGCACGGTTGGCGCCGTGCTCGGAGGCGGAGGTGTTGGTGTCGACGTCTTTGGTGTTGGGCTGTCGGAGTCCGATGGGGCGCTTGCCGGGGCGAGTTCATCAGGAGCCACCGGTTCGCCAACAGGAGCACCCTCTGCCGCAAGCAAGTTCTCGGCTCGGACGCGGAAAGCCTGCAATGGGCGCAATTCTTGACCGGCAAACTCGCGCTCGGCATTTTCGACCGCCTGAAGGGCCGCTTTGGCTGCGTCCCGCCCGGAAGCCGTATCACCAAGGTCGAAGATGAGCATGGCCGCCTCGTCCAAACGCGCATCAATGGTCAGGAGGCGCGCATGCGCTTTTTCTCGCGGCGTCGTCGCCGTCGAAAGCAGCAGCGTCTCGATCTCTTGTTTCAGACGATACCCTTCTTGACCTGGGTGAACATCGGCGTACAAGCGCAGCCCCATGGCGAGGGAGCCACGCGCGAGTTTCTTTTGACGCTCGTCAGCCGTTTCGAAACGCGACTTCCATTCGTTCGCAAAACGCGCGAGATCATCTGAGGCCGCGCCCACGTTTCCCTGTTCGATGCTCTCGCGCATCTCTGCCAGGCGCCGCACGAGGATTTTCATCTTCTGCATTTCGCGTTGCTTGAGATTTCCGACGCGCTCGCGGAGCGCTTCCGAGCTGCGCGCGAGCTCACGGAGCACGCCTTGCGAGGGCACGCGGTCGACACCGAGCGAATTCTTGAATCGCTCGGTAGCCTTGGCACTGAAACGTCGATCTGATTCACGATTTTGCTTGAACCATTTGCTTGCAAGCCCCTTCGCCGAGATGGCGCGCGTGGACGTCGTGCGTCGCCCTGGAACAAAGTCCGCCATAGCGCCCTCAGGCACGAACACCGATCCCAGGGCCGAACCCTTGCCCTCGGCCTCGACGACGGATTCGGAAACCCAAAGCGTCGTGAGTTCATTGGGACGCTTTTCGACATCGAATGCCGTGCCGCGAACGGTGGCAACAACGTCATTGGTTTCGATGGAGAAGGCCGCGTCGAGATCGAGCACACGCATCACGCGAGACCAGACTCTGCCAACCTCGAGCTTGAGGTGGATGCCCACGCCTTCTGACTCGGGAGCCGCGGCGCTCACCGTGAGCTCCGTGTTTTCATCAAGGCGCGTTTGGCTATCTCCAAAAAAATCGACCGTGGCCATGGCGCTCGCTCCGGTTTTGATGACGTCACCGACCACAAGCTCGGCCCCAGCGCCAACGGGTGCAAAGGGATCATCCGCACCGGATTTGCGCAGGACTTCCCCCGTCGCTTCGGAGAGGACGATGCGTGGTGTTTCATCGGACGGAAGGCTTCCGAGAGACCAGAACCAGACGCCGCCCCCGACGATTAGGAACAGAATGATCAGGAAAATCCATTTCTTCATATAATGAGATGTCCCGATTGTACCAGGATGATGGAAAGGCGGAAGGCCTGAAATCATTGACAAGAACGGTATTTTCTGATACCCTGGTTCCACTCGGGTGAGACAGATGACCGCCCCCACACCCAGCACTGTTCATTCGAACTTCAAAGTCATGCTCTCAGGAATGCGCCTTCTTAATTGAGTGAATGCGTTACTGCGAAGCTTTAGGTTACTTTCGCGCTTCACGGCATCGGTCTTAGCGGCATAGGCCTCGTAATAGACGAGGTGCCATCGATGGCCCTTCGTAGAGATGGACTCACCACTCTGGTGTTCCTCAAATCTCCTGCGAAGATCACCCGTGAATCCGTAATAGAACCTTCCTGACTCGTTTCGAAGAACATATACGTAGAACATACCCAAATAGGATAACAGTGCTGGGTGTGGGGGAGGAAAGTCCGAGCACCGATCTCCGCCGCAAGGCGGAGGGAAAGCGAAGGCGGCTAACGGCCGCCGGGATATAGCGGGAACGAATGGACACGCGGAACGTAAAAGCGAAGCTTTGTTTACGTTCCGTGCCAAACGTTTCACGTAAACCCAGGGAATACCCGCCACAAGCTAACGCAAGTTGGCGGGCCCGCCATAATGTCGCGCAAGCGCTTTAGGCGGTGGTGCCACAGAGACAATTCTAGCCCCGTGACATCGCAAGATGTTTTACGAGGTGAAAGGTGAAAAGTATGCGGAGGTCGCCACATCCTTCGGGATCAATGGATGGCCACCGCGTTCGCCCGTTGGTAACAACGGTGCGTGGCAAACCCCTTCTGGTGCAAGAGCAAATCCCCCTACGCCCTCACGGGCGTCGGGGGAATGGTCGCTCGCACGATTCCGACAGCGATGTCGGAACCAGAGAGATGGTCATCCCGTACGTATTCCGTAGGGGTGAAGCATGCTTCACCCCTACGGACCCCAACGTACGGACAAAACTCGGCTTACCGTCTCGCCCGAACCAAAACCCCCGTCGAGCTCAGCTCGATCGGGGGTTTTGTCTTGACAAAAATTGCTGTTTCTGTAAGGTACACGTGTCCTTTGACAGACTGAAAGGAGTCACCCGTGAGCCAAGACCCAACGAGTTCCGCCCTTCCCACCAACGTCCTGCGCTACCTCTCCAAGGCCATCGCCCGTGCGATGCAGAGCGATGTCGGCATCCTGAATGCGATGCTCGAAGTCCCGATCGAAGCCCTTTTGAAAGATGAGCTGGGGAGCTTCAAAGGGTTCCTCGCGGAAAATTTCGTAGCGCAGGAGCTGTACGCCCGGCGCGATCAGGCGCTTGTGGGTTGGAG
>CAYGDS010000023.1:0-10671 GCA_964348595.1 uncultured Gammaproteobacteria bacterium
ATCTTGATCATCGCGAGCTTCATCAGATCCGCAGCGGTCCCTTGCACGGGCATATTGATCGCCATGCGTTCCGCTTGTGCGCGCAACTGCGGCATCATGGACTGAATCTCCGGCAGGGGACGACGACGACCAAACAACGTTTCGACAAACCCTTGGGTCCTCGCGCGTTCTTTGGTCTCAGCCATGTACTGCTTGATTCCTGGATACGCATGGAAGTATGCGGCAATGAACTTTTTCGCGTCGGCAAACGAGATGCCCGCCGTTTGTGAAAGTCCGAGCGGCCCTTGGCCATAGATCAACCCAAAGTTAATGGCCTTCGCCGCACGGCGCTGGTCCTTCGTGACTTGATCCTTTGGCACGCCCCAGATGGCCGCGGCTGTCGCCGTGTGAATGTCCTCGTCGTTATGAAACGCCGCGAGCATCGCCTTGTCCTTCGCAAGCGCAGCGACGAGACGCAATTCGATCTGCGAGTAATCGCACGACACGAGGCGGTATCCCTTTTCCGCAACGAAGGACCTGCGGATTTTGCGACCAAGTTCGGTGCGGATGGGGATGTTCTGCAAATTCGGGTCTGTCGAAGACAATCGTCCAGTCGCCGCAACGGCCTGGTTGTACGTGGTATGCACTCGGCCCGCGGGATCAGCGAGCGTCGGCAGTACGTCGACATAGGTCGAGAGGAGCTTCGACAGCTCGCGCTGTTCATCAATGAGATCGATGAGTGGGTGCGATCCGCGAAGCTTCTCGAGCTCAGATGCGGCCGTGGAAAATCCGGTTTTCCCGCGCTTTATTCCTTTCGTCGGAAGTTTCAGATCCTCAAACAAGATTTGCGCGAGCTGAGAAGGGGAGCCGGGGTTGAATGATCTACCCACAAGCTTGAACATCTTCGCTTCGATGGCTTCCCGATCATCCGATAATTCCTTGGACAGTTTCTTCAAATAGGAAACGTCGATCTTGATACCAGCCCGTTCCATCGTACGAAGAATCGGCACGAGAGGGAGCTCGAAGCGCGTGAACACCTCCGTCAGTCCCGCTTCGCGCAACGCATCGCGCAGCGGCCCAATGATGCGAACGACGGCCCCGGCGCGCTCCTGCGCCCCCGCATCCGTCGAGAGCGTCACTCCGGCGTACTCAAGAGCCAGATGCTCGAGATCGTGATTGCGCTCTCCGGCGGCGAGGAGGTACGCCGCGAGCATAGTGTCTAAACTCCAGCTCTCAACCGAGCAGCCGAGCCCGTCGAGCGCTTTGAGCTGCGCCTTCGTATCGTGCGCGACCTTTTGGATCGTCGGAGCTTGTAGCAGACCGCACACTACCGCCTTGATCGTTGGCTTTGCCTCCAGGAGCGACGTTGGGAAAAAGTACCCCGTGCTCGGTGTGGCCAGCACAAAACCATCGACGGACTGCGCGAAGAGCGAGTCCGGTGCTCCGACTGAGGCTTGCACCACGATTTCCCTTAGCCCCTTCAGATCTTCCATGGCATCTTTAGCCTCCGCCTCCCTCTCGACCCGTATCTCCTTGAAGGCCTGTGTGCCTGAGGGTGGACTTTGCATTTTACGTTTTACGTCTTGCGCTATGCGCTTTTCATCTTGCGTCTCTTGCACCATCATTGTTTGACCTTGCGTTTTACGGTTTACGCTTTGCGTCTTTTCAACTCTCGCAACAAGGGATCGAAACCCAAACCTCCGCAGATACGCGACGAGCGCCTCTTGGTCCTTGATGCCGACGGAACCTGAGACAGGCTTATACTCGATCGGGACATCCGTCTTGATACGGACAAGCTCAAGAATCGCCGGCAGTTCTTTCTCCGCAGCCAGAATTTTCTCACGCTGACTCTTGCCCATGGTCGAATTCGAATCCTTCGCCGCCTTCACTATGCCCTTCAGTGATCCAAACGCCGCGAGCAACTCCGTCGCACCCTTTTCTCCGATGCCTTTCACTCCAGGGATGTTGTCGGACGGATCTCCGCGCATCGCCTTGTACTCGAGGAACTGCTCCGGCGTGAGTCCGTATTCATCCTTGAGCGCCTGCTCGTCGTATATCTTGGTTTCGCTCACGCCCTTCTTGAAGGCCATGACCTCGATGCGTGGGCCGATGAGCTGGAGCGCGTCACGATCACCCGTCACGATGGTCACATCCCAACCGGCTTTCGCGGCTCGGATGGCCATTGTTCCGAGCAAGTCATCCGCCTCAAAGCCATCGAGTTCAAACGAGTCGATGCCCAGTAGGGCGAGTCCTTCTTTGACCCACGGAACTTGATCGTAGAGCTCATCTGGCTGTTCCTCGCGCGTCGCTTTGTACTCCTTGTACGCTTCGTGGCGAAACGTCGGCGCCTCCGTGTCCCAACAAGCTGCGAACGCATCCGGTTTGTGATCCTCAATGAGCTTCATCACAACCATCATCATGCCGTAAACGGCATTCACAACCTTCCCCTCTGGATTCGTGAGTGGCGGCAACGCATGCCACGCCCGGTGGAGCAGGGCGTTCGCATCGAGGAGGAAGAGGCGGCCTTTGGAAGCCATGGGGAGAGGGTAGCACCGGGTTGACGCAACAATCAAAGCGTGCGACCGTCGTGACCGGAGGTAAACGAGTGACCGTCACTCTCAGTCAGATGCTTCCGCCGCGTCTCGATGACGGGCTCAGGCCCTGCGGAAACGGTTTGTGCGACCGTCGCATCAAGTGGGGCAAGTATTGCGGGCGCTGTTCCAAGCGTAACAGGCTCTACGGCGACCCGACCTTCGTCACATCCAGAAAGAAGTATGCTGGATGCGAAATCCCGGATTGCACGTTCACGTACAACTGCGGACGCTTCTGCGAGGCGCATGATCGTCGCAACCGGTTGTACGGCGACCCGCTGGGCAAGCCTGTGGCGAGGGTGAGGGCTACACCTATCCGCTGCGTACATCCTGACTGTGCCGGGATCGCAGGGCCGAGTGGATATTGCTGGCGCTGTGACCGACGACACAAGAAGGGGCTTGATCCCAGCGCGATCTTGCGCCGGTACCCGAAGTTCTGTCTCGTGCCGTGGTGCCCCAGGCCCGCCCATGTACACGGGCACTGCCCTCGCCATCGTGGCCGCTTCGTGCGGCTTGGAGACCCGCTCCAGCTACTCAACTCTCGTGAGATCGCGCCAAGCATGTGTATCCGCGGCGCTTGCATCAATAAGGCGGTCCGGCGCGGCATGTGCCATGCGTGCCTCACCAAGGTCGCGAAGTACAACATCCTGTTCCGCGAGTTCCTTCTGACTATCCCCGGACAGAAGCGCCGCACTTGTATCGGCAAGCCCGGATGCAAGCGCTGGTCTGTCCTCTTCGACCGCTGTCCTGACTGCCTCTACGACTGGCAGTTCACGCTGAAGGTGCGACGCAACTACTTCAAGAACCTCCGCTGGCCGTAGCGAACCAACTCAACCCCCGACGATGTCGTGGGTTTTTTCATATTGAAAAACCCGTCCGGCGTATGCAGGACGGGTTTGAGTCTACAGACCGATGAAGGGTTCACGCCTCTCTCGAGGGCTCTCGTGCATGACTCGCTTACGAGCGAACGCCTCGCGCAGCAAGTTCAGGTGTGGGCTCCGCAACTGCTCGAGTCTGCCCAGGAAGGAATCTCTCTGGTAGTCGTACCAGCGTCCGCGCAACGCACGCGAGATGACGATCTCCGGCGGCGTCTTCGGATTCATGAGCAGCTTCTGCACCGCGTGCTCGAGCACGCTCTCGTAGATCCGGTTCTCACGTTCGCCGTAGAAGCGCAGGGGCTTCCATGCTTTCGTGAGAAGCCGCCGGTATTCGATGTCCACGATCGCATCATCCGAGAGCCCCTCGCTGATGGCTGGGTGATTGAACACGAGCAGCCGTTCGGCTAGATGTGGGGCGCAGAGGATCCCGTGCGTACCAGAACGCTGATGGTTCCCTCGGCGCTCGATCTCCTCTCGCAGCGCACGGATCATGAGGCACGCATCCCCGCGCTGGCCCGGAACCCGGACAAGCGCGAACTGCGCGCGTGGATACCTCCCAAGCTCGAACTTCCACTTCGGTAGGCCCCGGGCCGACACGACGTGGCGCAGGAGCGTGAAATCTTGATCATCGGCTTCGAACGCGCCCCAGTAAATGAGCGCTCCGGCGGTGTTCCGGACATCGAGCATCTCGCCTGCGCGAAAGAGCTTCAAACTGGTCAAAGGGCACCTCTAGCCGCTGCTTACCACGCAGTGTGAGCCTGATCAAGATGCAAAAGACACTCCCTTGCGGAGTGTCTTTTTTTGGAGGCGTGAGCGGGAATCGAACCCGCGGTGGGGGTTTTGCAGACCCCTGCCTTACCACTTGGCTACCACGCCCCGAGGATGCGAAGCGTCTTTACGGGGCACGCCCCGTCGTTCGCCCGGATCATTCGCGGGGCGATCGTAACAAAACGGAGGAAAAAGGAAAGGGGACTACCATTCTGATGCCTGTCCTGTTAAGTCGCGCTATACTTGCCACAAGTTCGTGTATACTTATTAAAACTATGAACAAAATTATCATCGCAGCTTTCATCGTCGTCGTCGCACTTTTGGGTGGATATCTCGTCACGAAGCAGCCAACGACGGGGCCATCCGCCGCGCCAAGTATCGAACCGACCGTCACCAACGAGTCGAACACCATCCACTTTACCGAGGCTGGGTACTCCCCAAAGAGTATCAACGTGAAAAAGGGCACGACCGTCACGTTCAGGAACCAAAGCAAGCAATCCATGTGGCCCGCATCAGCAATGCACCCTACGCATGCCGTATATCCGACAACGGGTGGATGCGTTGGCAGCACCTTCGATGCCTGCAAAGGGATTATGCCCGGAGAAGAATGGACCTTCACATTCGACCTAGCGGGGGATTGGAAGTACCACGATCACCTGAGTCCGAAAAACTTTGGCTCGATTGTTGTTGAATAGCGCTGTCACGAGATACAAAAGCCCCCCGTAAAAGCGCGAGCGCTCTACGGGGGGCTTTTTGATTATTTCATCGCGAGCTCCATGTACGGCTGCGGGAGCGGAGGAAGGGCTGGGCCCTTCGCACCGATCGCGTGGAGTTCCGCAGAGCGGCCCTTCCACTGATCCCAGTTCTTTTTGCCGTCACCCATCTCGACGACTTCGACGGGGATGCCGCGCTTCAACCCGAAATGCATCATGGTGTTGTAATCATCCATCCAAACGTCGAGGCGATACGAGTAGCGTGTATTCATGCGGTCACGCACAACAAAGATCTTTTCTCCGTACACGGTCGGAAGGCGAACCTTCGTACCGAACGGAAGTACGTTCGATGCAATGATACCGTCGCGGACGACCGATCCGTCGGCCGTGATAAACGGCGAACCGTCGGTTTCTTGCGGACGCGAGGTATACGCCGTCGCGTCCATGCGAATAGTTTTGATCGTCTCCGGGCGTTTGCCGGAAACAAGGTCGCCAGGAACCGTAAGACCCTTGGCTTCGTCAGAAACCTCCACGTTCTTCGTTTTGAAGATGAGGTCGTAGAGCGCCATCTCCGCTTGGGCGTTCGGGGCCGCAATCAAGCCAAACATGACAGCAATCAGAACCACCGGGGTCGAATACCGGTGAATATGGCTCAAATTGGGGAATTTCAGGAATCCATTCATATTGGGCAAGGTTGAATTTTTAACGCAAAAGCATATCATAGGAAAGGCCTTTTGTCAAGGGTATAATGTGAATAAATTAGCTAACATTAGCCAAAATATAATGGCTAACCTTAAACGAAAAATCCGCCTTTTAGCGCGAAACGTAAGGCCGCACCTGTGGACCTTCGCCAAAGCTGCGGGTTTTATCTTTGCCGCCCTCGCCGTGGTCGGTTTCTTTGCCTTCACCATCCTTGCTGCCTGGGTGAGCCGGGACCTGCCGGATCCAAACGTCCTTTCCACGCGCGACGTGCCCCAGTCGACAAAAATCTACGATCGTACAGGATCCCAGCTTCTCTACGAGATCCACGGCGACGAAAAACGCACGCTGATCAAAATCGACGAGATCCCGAACACAGCAAAGTGGGCGACGATCGCCATCGAAGACAAGCGCTTCTACGAACACCACGGCATCTACTGGAGGGGATACCTCCGCGCGGTGTTTCTTACCCTCACACGGGGCCAACGTCTCCAGGGCGCATCGACGCTCACCCAACAACTCGTAAAGAATGCCATCCTTACAAATGAGCGCACCGTCACGCGCAAAGTGAAGGAGCTCATCTTGTCTCTTCAAATCGAACGCCGATTTACCAAAGATCAAATCCTCCAGCTGTACTTCAACGAGATTCCGTACGGCTCAACGATCTACGGGATTGAGTCCGCGGCGCAAACATTTTTTGGAAAACCCGCAAAAGACTTGACCCTCGATGAATCTGCCATCCTCGCCGCCATTCCACAGCGACCTGACTTTTATTCTCCGTACGGTACGGGCCTCTCCGGGGACAATCGCGATCGGCTAATCGTGCGCCAACATTATATTCTCGATCTGATGGCCGAGCAGGGCTACATCAAGGTCGAGGAGGCCGAGGAAGCCAAGAAGATCGAGACGCTCAAAAAGCTTCGCTCGCGCCGTATCGGTGACATCCGCGCACCGCACTTTGTCATGTACGTGCGCTCGCTCTTGGTCGAGGCCTACGGACAAAAGACCGTGGAACAGGGAGGCTTGTCCGTCGTGACGACCCTCGACTGGGACAAGCAACAAATGGCCGAAGAAGAAGTCGTGAAGGGCGTGAAGGATCGCGGCGAGCGTTTCGGGTTCACCAATGCCGCCCTCGTGTCACTCGATCCAAAGAGCGGGCAGGTCCTCGCTATGGTTGGTTCACAAGATTTCTTCAACGCGGAGATCGACGGGCAAGTGAATGTAACGCTGCGCCCGCGCCAGCCAGGATCGAGCTTCAAGCCCATCGTCTATGCGGCGGCGTTTGCGCGTGGATATTTGCCAGAGACGAAAATCTGGGACGTGAACACCGTGTTCAAGACCGACACGCGGAACTACGAACCAAAAAATTATAATCTGAAGGAAAACGGCCCGGTCTCATTCCGCCAAGCGCTCGCGGGCTCGCTCAACATTCCCGCGGTCAAGGTCCTGTACCTCGTGGGGGTAAGCCGCGCGCTCGACTTCGCCGAGTCGCTTGGGTATTCGACGCTTGGAGACCGCAGCCGTTTTGGGCTCTCCCTCGTACTCGGCGGCGCAGAGGTTAAGCCGCTCGAACACGCCGCGGCGTTTGGCGCCTTCGCGAACGATGGCAAGCAGCATCCGACGACGGCTATTCTCAAAGTGAGCGCCGCGGACGGAACCACGCTCGAAGAGTGGAAGGCGTCTGAACCACGTCAGGCCGTGGAGCCCCAGGTGGCCCGGCTCCTCACCGACGTCATGAGCGATAACAACGCACGAGCGTATATCTTCGGCACCAACAACAGTCTCACCTTGCCGGACCGCGCGGTCGCGGCCAAAACCGGAACGACGAACGACTACAAAGACGCGTGGACCGTCGGGTTTACGCCGAACCTCGTGAGTGTCGTATGGGTTGGGAACAACAATTCAAAAGAGATGAAGCGCGGCGCGGATGGATCCATCATTGCGGCGCCGATCTGGCAGGCGTATATGCGCCGAGCAACTAAGGAGCTCCCAAAGGAGTCGTTCGTTCGGCCGACGCCGGCCACGGTTACAAAGGCCGCCATCCTCGGCAGAGCGTTCGAGGAAACCGTGCGCGTCAACCGTCTCACAGGCAAACGCGCAAGCGAGTTCACGCCGCCGGACCTCATCGAAGAGCGCAAGGGCTCGGTTGCTCACACCATCTTGCATTACATCGATAAAGACGATCCGCTTGGCCCCGTACCGACGAACCCCGCCCAAGATCCACACTACTGGAACTGGGAGAACGCCGTGCAGGATTGGGTGAAGCGAACGGCCTGGAACTCCACGAGTACCATCCCAACGGAGTTCGACGATCAGTACACGGCCGAGAGTCGCCCGCAGATCACACTCATTCAGCCAACGGAGGGACAAGAGATCGTGAGTCGCACGCTCATCGTGCAGGCGTCGGTGAATGCCGCACGCCCTATCCGGAGCGTCGAGGCGTTTCTCGAAGGGAACCCGATCGGGACATCGTTTAGCGCACCGTGGGTGATCCGCGCAACGATTCCTAACTGGATCGGAAAGGGTCTGCGCACGCTCACCGTTGTCGCGACCGATGACATTGGGAATCGTAACGAGGCTGTGCTCACCGTGAACCTCACCGCGGATCCGTCCCCCGATGCGAGTCTCCTGATCATCTCGCCAGCGCCTGGCACGGTCTGGTCGCGCGCGACGTTCCCAAAGAGCGTCCAGCTCGGTGTCGATGACCCAAGTGCGTACGCGCGCATCGACGTGGGATTCATCTCTGCCGACGGATCAGAAATCCGTTTGGGTTCTATTACCGACCCGCAATCGAACACGCCAAGCATCGCATTACCGACGGGCCCTGCAGCCGGGGGATACACCCTGCGCGTGTTTGGACAAAAGCGTGACGGAACATCCATCACAGCTTCGGTCCCCATCACCATCAATCCATGAGAAGGCTTGGTGTCATCGTAACGACGCTACTCGCCACGACGACGCTCGGCGTTGGTTGCCTTGAGATCCCACGCGCCCCGGTTATCGTCGAGACGCCGCGGGCACCACAGTCGCGACCGCCGGTGCCGACGCCAACCGTCGGTCCAGAAGAATCAGTTGCATCAGAGTGGAAAGAGCTCGAGCCCGGTCTCAATCGTTTGGAATTTACGACGACGTCGACGGCGACGAAGATCATCTTGTTCCGTTTCGCGAGCGATCGATTCGTCTGGCGCTTCGAGCATGCGACGCCCTCAAAGAGCATCGCCGCGTGGCAGAAGTCCTTGGAGCTCCCGACGGCCGTGGCGAACGGCGTGTATTTTCGCGAGGACGATCTCCCGGCCGGGCTTCTCGAAACGAAAGACGACGGCATCGTGGGCCCGTATAGATTTGATGACGACAAAAGCGGGCTCATCGTACTCAATGGCGGGCCACTGCTCATCGATAGATCAAAGAAGGGAGATGATCGTGAGCACGTCCCAAACTCCGTCCCGGACATGGCGCAGAGCTACCCATTCTTGGTTCTCAGCGGACGAGCGGCAGTGACGTCAGATAGTGGCCTGACCGCCCGCCGCACCTTCATAGCGACCGACGTTCATGGAAACGACTATCTGGGCATCGTCCCCTTTGGCGGGATCACTCTCTACCAACTCTCGCACGCTCTCGCCGACCCACAGCTCGGCCTTAACCGCGCACTCAACCTGGATGGTGGGCCCTCGAGCGGGATCGCCATTCACAGCGGCTCAGGCCTCGAAGTCGAAAATAGTTTTACTGCTGTCCCGAACGTTGTCGTCGTGACACGACGAGCCATGAGCGATGAGCGATGAGCCATGAGCGAAGAGCGGGATACCGTAATCCCCTTGTGTTCCCCTTTATTAAAGGGGAGCGGAGGGGATTGGGGCGATGGGGTTTACTGCCGAATCGGCATCACCACGTACTGAAACGCCGTGTCGTCTTTTGCCGTAAGCACGACGGGGTTCATGGCATCGATCATGCGGATCACGACTTGATCTGTGGCGACAGCGGCGAGTCCATCCGCCATGTAGCGATAGTTCACTGTGACTTTGTTGGCTTCGCCATCTACTTCTGATTTGAGGGTCGTCGCGTGCGATCCCGTGCCTGTGTCTGAAGCTGAAATCTTGAGCCCCTCGCCAGGAAGGATCTCCAAGTGAACATCGAACATGCCTTGACGCGCGAAGAGCGAGGCCGCCTTTATGGCTTTTGTGAATTCCCCGCGGCCGATCGTGCATGTCGTGCGAAACTGCGTCGGAATAATTTGTCGGTAATCCGGAAAGGACCCCTCGATCAAGCGTGAAATGAGTTCGACAGACCCGTAGGTCGCTACGAGCTGACTGTCCGTCATGGTCCACTCGACGTCCTCGGGAGTCGACATCTCGTCTTTGTACGCCGTAAGGATGCGTCCGAGCTCCTGGACGGCCTTGGCGGGAACAATGCACTTCGCCTCACGTCCTTCGCCACCAGACAACGCGAGCTTTCGCTCGGTGAGGCGGTACGAGTCGGTCGCGGCCATCACAAGATGATCTTTTGCCGTCGTGTGGAACGCGCAAGAGACACCGCCAAGTTCCGGACGCGACTCTGAGATTGATACGGCAAAGGCAACCTGACCGATGGCTTCTCGAAGCCCTTTCGCCGGCAGCTTGTACCCGGGTCCCGTCGCAAGCCGTGGGATCAGTGGAAACTCGGAAGACGGAAGTCCTTTGATGCTCGTCGTCTTACCGTCTGCACGAACCTCGAGCTGGTCCCCTACGACAACAAGTTCAATCTTCCCCGCAGGCAGGAGGGCGACGTAGTCCTGCAGGAGCTTCGCGGGCACCGTGAACTCTCCAGGCGCCTCAATGCGTCCACGCACGAGAGAGGAGACTGCCATCTCAAGGTTCGTCGTGGAGAGCCTAAGCCCACCCCCGTCGGTCTTGAGCAGGACGTGAGACAGGATGGGCAAGTGAGCGCTCTTTCCAGAGATATGCCCAACGAGGGAGATCCCTTGGAGCAGGTTTTCTTGAGTACAGGCAAATTGCATAGCATCGGGATGTTCCCACAGGGGTTTTTAAGTATCAAGAAATATATATAAAC
>CAYGDS010000024.1:0-6274 GCA_964348595.1 uncultured Gammaproteobacteria bacterium
CTTTGGGTGACTCCATCGACACGACCATGGCCTGATAGTCGGATCGGCTCGCGGCATGGGTCACTTCCAGAGGGTAACCGATCCCAATGACGAGCGAGATCAGAACAAAACCAGCCGCCACTCGCTGAAGATTGGGGGATGAGAGAGCCATTGCGGCGTGGGCAGCCCGACGATGCATAGTGCTTTGTTTTTGGTTACGTATGCCCAACGCTTACCTATAGTAGAATAGCATTTTTTTGTGACTTGGTAAAGAAAATGCCCATCTGTTTCTCTATTTAGCCATTTTTTCGTATGGTCCAACTTTGTGCTCATTAGAACACGCCGCGTGCTAAGATGGGCCCATGTCACTCGCACGCGTATTGGCCTGGAACACCGGGGTCCAGATAGCCGGTAAGGCCGTTTCGACGGCCCTCGGCATCGCCATCATCGGCATCATGACGCGCCTCCTTGGAACGGAGGGCTTTGGTGCGTACTCAACGGCGAACGCCTTCCTCCAAATCTTCGCGCTGCTCCTCGACCTCGGATTGAATGTGACGCTCGTCGCGCTGCTCGGCGAACATGCGGGTGACGAGAAGTACGAGCGACGCTGCACGAGCGCGCTCTTCACCTTGCGCATCGTGATGGCCATCACCATCCTCGGCGTCGCCGCACCTCTCGTCGCTCTCTTCTTCCCCTACCCGTGGGAACTCAAGCTTGCGATCATCGCTCTCACCGGCTCCTTCATTTTTCCGAGCCTGAACCAGGTTGTGACGGGCGCCGAGCAGCGGCATTTAAAGATGCACCTCGCGGCGATCGCAGAAAATGTCGGCCGCGTGATCGCGCTTGGCGGACTTATCGCCGCCGGTGTGTATGGCTGGGGGCTCGTGCCCATGATGTGGGTGATCACGATCGCGAGCATCGGCAACTTCGGCGTGAACATCTTCTATGCACGTCGATTCGCGAGCTTCCACTGGAATTGGGATCCCGCCTTTTGGAAGATGGCGCTCTCACGCTCATGGCCCGTGGGCGTGTCGATCGCGTTCGGGCTCCTCTACTTCAAAGCGGATACGCTCATTCTCTCGCTCGTCCGGGGCCAGGCCGAGGTCGGCATCTACGGCGCCGCCTATCGCGTGCTTGAGATCTTGATCACCGTCCCATTCATGTACGCCGGCGTCCTGCTTCCGATCTTGTCGAACGCGTGGGCGAAAAAAGACCTCGTTCGGTTTCGCAAGCTCACGGCGGCGTCCATCGATGTGATGATGCTCATGCTCATGCCCATGGTTGTCGGCACATGGCTTCTTGGGTCCGACATCATGGCCGTGGTCGCCGGCGAAGAGTTTCGATCGGCGGGCGCCGTGCTGAATATTTTGATCATTGCTGTCGGCGCGATTTTCCTCAACACCGTCTTCTCACACGCCGTGGTCGCGCTCGATGCCCAGCGCAAGATGCTTCCGATCTATGCCACGGTCGCGATCCTCTCACTCGTGGGTTACTTCGCGCTTATCCCAACGTATGGCATGTGGGCCGCCGCGTGGATCACCGTGGCCTCCGAGCTCATGGTGGGTACCGGTTCGCTCATCGTAACGCATCGCCTCACCCCGATTGGATTTGCCCCGCGCGCAACGCTCGCCGCCATCGCCGCAGCAGCCCTCATGGCCCTTGTGATCCAATGGCTCGCGGGCGCTCCCCTCTTACTCAGCGTGTTCGCCGGATCAGCGACGTATCTCATCGCCGTGCTCGCTCTCGGCGGCGTGCCGATGGAAACGGTGCGGGAGATCATGAATCGAAAAAAAGTACAGCCGCTACTGCCGCCGATCGTCGGATAAGAAAATCCCGACGTCCCGTGGAGTCGAGCTGAGCTCGACGCACGTGGTCGTCGGGAGAGTAGTTACTTGCCGGGCGGTCCGTCGCTGTTGCGCTTTGTGTACTACCTGCGCACGCGGGACGAGGTATCGGGCGCTTGCCGCTTGAGCCAGACCGCCAGGCCAGCGGGATCGTAGATCCCCGAAGGAAGTACGGTGCCGCTCGGCACCTGACAGCCAGGCATGAGGATGGTGCCCGGTCCGAGCACGGCGTTCGCACCGATGACGCAGCCGTCGCCGATCACGCACCCCATCTTGGGCCGATCGATCGACATAGACGCGACGGGGTACCCTACGGCGCACTCGCGCCTGTCGCTCACGCGGATCGGCTCGTCCTTGAGCCTCGTGCGATGGAGAAGCTTGGCGCCCGCCAAGACGTACACGTCGCGACCGAGAATCGCGTCTTTGACGACGGTGAGATCGTCGATCTGCGAGCCGGCCCCCATGATCGAGCGCGTGAAGACCGAGCTCGTGTTGAGAAGCGTCCCGTCCCCGAGCAGCGCCGGACCGATGACCTTGGCGCTCGACCGGATCTTCACGTTGGTCCCGAACCAGGCAGGGCCCCGCAGCACCGCGGAGTGATCGAACGTCGGGTTCGGCCCCCCGTAGAAGCGGCCCCCGTTCACGTTCCCCACCGCGGGATGAACCGAGTTGCGGAACGGATTTCCCAGATCCAGGACGCTGAGCTTTCGCTTCACAAAGTCGATGTTCGACTCGTCGACATCGACCTCCTTGCCCTTCTGGGTGTACCAGTAGGCGTAGGGAGTCTCGAGGAGGGCGATGAAGTCCGCGATCACGGACTCGAGATTCTTGAAGAGTTCGGCAATCTTGGGAAGGTCCACGGTATCTCCTCCTGGACGGCGGAAGTGCCGTCGTGGCGCCATCTCAGCAGAAAGGTGGGGGTTGAGCAAGAGCCTTGACCGCATGAACAAACCATGCTAATGACTACGGGCACGTTCATTCACCCGAGGAGACAAAATGACGTTCGTGACGATCGAGGAGCAACTCGAAAACATTCGCAGGTGGAACAAGGATCGTGACTGGGGGCTCGGCAAGGCAGCTTTCGACCGATTGTCAGCTCTGCCCGATCCGCCCCCCGAACGGTTCAGGCTCGCAACGCGCGTCCTTGTACCCTACCTGCCACCACTCAAGCAGCAGGACAGTACCCATCGAACGGGCCGAGAGCTCGCGCGGCTGATGGGAGTACTCTATCCCGATCTCCGCGAGCACTGCTCCGCATACGCGAGATCACATCTCCTGCCTCACGCGGACGAGCCGGAGCCTGGGCTCCACTGTGAGACCATCGACCTCGGTGCGAACTTGGGACAGGATCCCAACGCATGCGCAGATCGTCATCTGTCCCCACATGCGGGGATTCTCGCGGCTGCCTGCCACTTCCCGAAGTGGGTCGAGCTGATCGACAGGGAAGAGCTGCCGGGTGTCTGGATCACCGGTTATGCCGACAGCTACAAGATCGCCCTGTTCCGCAATCACGACTCACGCGTGAGCAAGAGCGGTGTCCTCGAGCTCTCTGGGTACTGCCCGGGCATGGGGAGCACGGTTGGTAATCGCGCCAGCCGCCCCCTGGCCGTTCCCCGCTTCCGCTGAACATCAACGACCGTCCATCCCTGGCCGGTCGTTTACATTTATAACGAAACAACCCCGGTTCGCTCCCGCCTTGGCGGGATCGAACCGGGGTCTTGTTCAGTCAGACGTCGATGATGCGCGGCTGCTTCTCGACCAGGTCGAGCAGCTCCTTGCCCGAGAATGACGGGCGTGTGATCGGCATCCACTCGTTGCTCGAGAGCGACGGGTCCCACGGGCACACCGAACGCATGTGCATGTAGTGGGGCGCGTCAGTCATCTGGCCTGGTGGCCGGCGAGTGTAGTGAAGGATCTGGCAGTTCTGGATGCGATCCTTGGGATCACGCGAGGCATCGAGCCGCGCGTACTCCATGTCCGTCATCCGCTCGAGCAGGACCCGGAAGGCCCACATCGTCTCGCCGTGGCACACGATCACCACGCGCTTGTCGCTGCACTCGCGCGCAAGCGTTCCGAGCATGCGGTAGACGCGGCCTTCCGCCAGCTGGGCGATGCTCTCGCCGTTGGGCGGAATCCAGTAGAGCGGCGTGGTCTTCTTCATCTCGAGCGAAGCCTTGAAGCGCTCCTCACGCTCGGCATAGCTCTTGACGTCGAGGTCGCCCCACTCGCGCTCGCGAAGCGCCATCTCGATGTACCACTTGGCATCCGGAAGTCCGAGGTGGCCCGCCGTCTCGCGCGCCCGCAGGTAGCTCGAGACGTAGTAACGGCAGAGCTCTGCGCACCCGAGCTCGATCTCGATGCGGACCCACTCCCCAGCCTTCTTGGCCTGTTCCACGCCCCTCTTGGTCAGGCGGAACGTGGAACCATGGCGCCCGTGGAAACGCGCCACGGCATCGTGATCGCCCTTCTTGGAAAGCTCGCTCACCACGTTTCCCTCGGACTCACCATGTCGAACCAGCACCAGATCAATGGGCATCATGAAAGGAGCTCCTTTTCTGTGCCGCGACATTGCACGAAAAAACGCTTGCTGTCAAGCGTTTCCTCTAACGATCGAGCATGTTTACCCTTTCATCCCAAGGAGATACCAAGCGCCCCCTAACAAAAACGCGCAGAGGATAATCCACGGCAACGCAAGCGCGATCGTGCTCCTTTCACCGGATCCGGTTTTGGGCGGTTTTACGCCGTAGATATTTCCCGTCATTTCATCCGACCAGCCAATGACCATTCCGTTTACATCTATCAAGAAGACAATGACTCCGACATCCGACGCCTCATCACGCGAGACCGGCTTCTCGCTTGGGGTTGGGGCAAGGACATACTGCCCCTCGCGCGTTTTGAATGCGTGCACGAAGGTTCCATAGTAGCGCGCGACCTTTCGACCATCCGGCAGGTCGATGATCTTTTCCGAGACGCTAATGGGTTCGATGGCCAAGGTAAACCCATCGGTGGCAAGATCGGAACGAGCCTGAGCGAACTCCTGAACAAGGTCGGGGCTAAAGATCGAGGAATCCGCTTCCCGCTGGAACGCCGCACCGAGTGCTTGGATGTATTTCATAAGAAGGACATCAGATTAATAACGTGTGATCACGATCGATGGCCGCTCGCTCACGATTCCGTACGCGCACCCTCCGGGGTCAGGCACGATTGTCCCGTCGAGCGCGGTCACGAACCCATTATTCGCATGATAGTGCTCGCCCTTACACCCGGCCTCCGCGCGCGACGCGTGGATTTGATCGAGCGGGATGAGCCGCCCACTGCTTTCGATCACAGAAATTTTTGTCGCTGGACCTGAAAGATCCGCGGCGCGGCCATCCGTCGCACGCAGCTCGTCTTCGGATACTGCTTGTCCGCCGCGCAAGACAAAAGGATCCTGCCCCATCTTCGGCGAAAGCGGTGCTGGTTTTCCGACCGGCTCATCGACGCCGAGCGCGACGCGAAGCTCCTGGCCGGCCGTCACGGGCGTCTCGTCTTTTGGATCAGCATACGCGTCAGACGACGTCACACGAGCCACACCCACGATCGACTCGGTCACTTGGACAGCGACGATTTGTCCTTCGCGTGCAAGACCGAAGGAAGTGCCACGGACAACCGCGGAGACATTGGATACGCGCACGCCAAAGAAGTCATCGACATCCAAAACTTTCTGCAATCGTGTCCAGATACGCCCTGCCTCCAGTCCAAGTTTCGCGGTGAACCCTGGAAGGATGTCCGTGATACGGAGCGATGTTCCGCTCGCAAGAAGCGTATGCCCATACTCCGGCCAAAGGATATCCGCCGTCCCCGTCGTACCCGTTTGCACTAAGTCCCCCGTTTGAAGCGCGATCGATGGCTCCGCGCGGAACAGATCCGTGCCACGGAGCACGAGGACAGTCCCCGTCACCTCACGGAAGCGCGGGGCCTTCGACAGGTCTTGTGCGAGCGGCGGAACCTGCGACGCAATGGGTTCGATGACCGTTGGCCGTCGTAGCATCCAAAAGATGAGTACGGCGAAGAGGGCAACGCCGGCGAGGATGAGGAGCAAGGCCCATTTTGGGAGACGCATATGGAATATCCTACCTGGCGTACGAACGGGGTCAACGGATTGACGTAAAGCCCGTCCTCCGCTTCAATATCGCTGGAGCTGGTCATGGAGTACCTCGCGATCGGATTGCTCTTTCTCCTGTGTCTCGCCCTGTACTTTTCCATCAAGATCGACCGCGCCCGCGACAAGCGGCTCATCCTGCTCATCCTCCTCGAGAACTATGAGTCTCATGGCAACGAGCTCATGGAGATCTCACGCGGCCACTTCGGTGGCGATTCGCTCTATCCCCTCCTCCGAATCATGGAGCGCGAAGGACTCCTCGAGTCACGTGAGGATGGGAGTCCCGATGCGCTCGCCGCTCGAGGAGGAC
>CAYGDS010000024.1:6284-10668 GCA_964348595.1 uncultured Gammaproteobacteria bacterium
GGACATCCGCGCATCATGTACCGCCTCACGCCGTCGGGCTACAAGCTCGCGTGCCTTCTCAAGAACTTGCCGCGATCCTAGCGACAACAACGACCGCCGAGCCGAGCTCGACGGTTTTTCATTTTCCGGAATGCAAGATCTTCAGAAAGCCTCGACCAACAACTCATCAAGAGCCTCGTCCACTTGTGCCGCGGGGAGCTCCTGCGCAGCGAGCTGCATAAGCGCAGGTTTGAGCTTTTTAAAAAGCTCTTCATCCACCTTCTCGCCTAAATCTTTGGCACGTGACTCCAGGCGACGTCGGATGTCCAAAAAACGATCAAGGTAATGAGCGGGAAACTCCTGTATCGCCCCAAAGCGTTCAGCTACTTCACGGATCTCCTCAAGAGCATTGGCCTCAAGCCCGCCGCCGCTCAACTGCTGGCGCAGACCCTTCGCCTGTGTCTGGATCCGATCCCAGTGTGCGACCTTATACGGGCTCAAATCTTTCGGCTTCTTAGAACGCAAGATGGACTCCAAAAGCTCTAGTCCCGTCTCAATGTTTCGCCTTTCCTGGTCTCGACGCGCTTTATTCTCAGGGGAGAATGGATTTTGTGCCGCCTGCAGCTTCTCCAGATGCTGTTGCTGCTCTAGCCTATTCAAATCGGCTCGAGTTTCTCTAATACGTTTTCTAATATCTTTCAAGCTCATTGACCTAGGATCATCCAACAGCCCCTTGATACTCTCGAGCTCGTTATTAAATCGAACCAGATGCCAATCCGTGAGATCGGAGGATCCCTTCTTCGAGTCGACGAAGATCGCAAAATCCTTTGCCTCCTGTTTCGCTTGTTCGTATTCAGGTGACTCAAAATCGAACAGAGGAGGGCGTCTACTTCGCGCTTCGGCTTGCGCTTCCACCATTAAAGCAATGGTCAAACGATCACTTTCGGATAATTGCTTAGGCTTCATATCCACCAAAGAGTAGCACAAGAACGCAAAACCCCGCCCTGGTCTGGACGGGGTGAGTCAATCAGCGTTTCGTCCACGCAAATATCAGCAATGCTCCGGCGATCAAGTTCAGGATCGCGTGACCCATCATCTGCGATGCCGGCAATCCGGCGACAAGCATGTACAGGTGCGTGACAACGACGATTGCTGCACCTATCCAAAATGACCACGTTGCTGCTGAGGATGTTGGATTCATAGTAGTTTCATTGTACGTCTTCCGTGATCATGAACGCAAAACCCCGCCTGTGTAGGACGGGGTGTTCAGGGATGAGTGCCTGCGTCGGGAGAGTCCCTCGGCGGCGGCCAGCAGTTGATACGGATGCACTCCCGAAGCGCGCGAATGAACGCTTCATCGTGGCCGGCGTCGAGGCTCTCCATCTCCGAGGAGAGAATCTCTTCATGTGCGGCATGGGATCGGGACGGTGCAGGCGAGAGCGAATCGACGATGACCGACTCGTCCGCGCCCGTCGTCGGCGTCGTCTCGGTCGCATCACGGTCGCCATGCAGCTCGACGTATATGGAGTGGGCCGACATGGCGATGAGCAGGAGAAAGGACGTGTAGACGAGGACAGAAGCGAGTCGGCTTCTGGACATGAGTTCCTCCTCGATGAGCGGGGTCACCGTGTGTCATGCGTGCCTCGTTGTCAATTTTTGTAACATAAAACCTGCCCCGATGTTTGTCGGGGCAGGAGTATTTTTTTTGACTATTTCTTATTTCGTCTGCTGCGCTTACGTCGCAAGACGTGTGTCGCCCCGACGGCGGTTAGGCCTCCGGCGATGGTCACGACCATCGCAAGTGTCCTCTGATCCATAGCAAGGGGATCACAGGCACCCAGCGTGTCGCCGCGCTCAAGCAACGCCTGGACGGCATGCTCATCCACGCTGATCGTCTGCGATTTTTTTGATTGGCCGGTGACGTGACAGAGAATGACTTTCGAGGGTTCTTTGCCGAAAATCACGGTATCATTGGGTGCAATCACAACGGGTTCCGCACCGACAGGCTGGACGAAAACTCCATCCTTCGAGTAGGTGAAGTCGGTACCGATAAATACCTCGAGATCCTTGTCCGTGGAAAGGTTCGTGATCACGGGACGCAGTGCGTTGCTATCGTCGATTTTGAAGGAAGAGCCGGCTGCGGGCTTGACCCACAAGGTGTCCGCGGATCCGGTGATTCCGTTCGCGCCGAACGTTGCCGGCTTGTACGCGGCGATCACCTGCTTCCCGATCGGGAAGGCGATATCCGAGACAGTCAAACTCCCATGTTTCGCCGTAAATGTAGAATTCGACGGGAAAGCGATGATCGTGGAATCCTTGGCTGCAAGCGCGAGGTCCTTAGCAATGTTCACACAAGTGGTCTGTTTATCCTCACCAGTCGGGGTGACGAGCACGTTCGCGGTTATGATCAGCCTTCCTTGCTCGCCGGTCTGCGCGGGGACGTAGCAGTCGATCGAATCAGCAGACCTTGTAAAATCTGCTTGCGGATAGGTGTAACCACCGACGGCCAAGCTAAGCCCCCCTTCCGTGTGCATGGCAGGACCAGCTGTATAGTTCTGAGTCCATGCCAAGCGGTAATTCATCTCTGCGGTAAGTTCCATCACGAGACCCGGGATGGCGATTCCGTAGGTCGTCGGATCAGGGCTGTTGTACACCTCGGCATTATTGGTTGCCGTCAGGTTCTGGATCTGTGATAACGCTGGTGCGGCGGTAAGACCTGGCGTTTTGACTTTCAAGTCATCTCCATTGGAAAGGTGTACCGCCGTGGACTCGGTCGTGGCCAGGTCGCCATCCGGATAGGACACGACGTATCCTCCGTTCCCCGCCAAGGTGAACCGGATGGAATTATCCCCGCTCGGATACACGGTCATCGTGCTGCTAGGCAAGACGCGCAGCGAATACCCTGTTTTGCCGTGGATCTTGTAGCTTACCGTCAAGTTTGACGCACCGCTGTTGACCAAGGTCGTAGCCTCGTCGCAATGGTCTCCCTTCCCGTCACCATCAGCATCCGGTTGCAGCAAGCTCGGGTTTGACGTCCTCGGGCAGAGATCGTCGGCGTTCAAAATGCCATCGCCATCGAAATCGGACTTGGTGCCGATGCTCCCTGGGATTGCGATCCCGACCAATGACGGAGCCGAGCATGCCGCGTATACGTCACACACGCTATAAGTGAAGCTGTCGGTTCCGGTAAAGGTCGGGCCTGGCGTATAAGTGAATCCGCCATCAGCCTCAAGGACGAGGGTACCGTGTGACGGGTCGCTCGCCTTTGTAGCGGTTAAGAAGTCAAAATCGGGATCATAATCGTTCTTCAACACGCCGCCCATAAATCCATCGCGTTTAAAGAATCCGCCGGCATCCTCGATTTCAACCACGGTCGCTTCCAGCGTATCGGGATTCGCTTCCGGGGCGGTATTCGCCGTGCGGGCGAAGTACACTTTGACATAGACGTCGGCGGTCACATCGTTCACCTCGTCATAAAGCGATGCCGTGAAGAACGTGGGTCCGGAAAATTCCAGACCGGAAAATAACATAGAAACGACCGTGCCATCCAAACCAACCTTTCCGCCAACGATGCCGGGACCGAAATCCTTGACACCTGTAATTTTTGTATAGCTATCTGGCAGGGTGCCGCGTAAAGCCGCGGCCGTCTGCTCGCATTCCATTTCATTCGAACAGTAGATGTAAGCTCCTTCGCTATTCTTTGGCGATTCGGCTACCACCTGCCCGTACGCGCGTGTGGCGACGATGAGTGAGAACGAAACCGCCGTCAGGAGTGCCAGCATGGGCACGAAATACCGCCGAAGAACCACGGAGGAACTGCGCATAGACAGTGAGACAGAGAAGAGTGAAATAATCGAAACAATTTTAGCATTTTCTCTCCCTCTAGCCTTGTGCATAACTTTCTTACTCATACCTCATCGCCTCGATGATCCGCGTGATGCGTATCTAATTGTCAAAACAAATTGGCTCAAGCCCCGGCAATTTTCTTCTACACGGGAGAACTACCCACCAAATAGTTGGTGACAAAAAGCCTCCGACACGTGTCAGAGGCTTTTTTGGTTTCGAGGACTCCCTGAGCGGTGTCGCATCGGCGGGTTATTGGCTACTAACAAGAAAACTTGTATCGATGAATACGGGTAACTTTGGTAGCGTACAGTCAACCCCTTCTGCTAAATACGTGCCTGAAAACATTTTATCTTTTACGAACAAAGAATGTCCGGGATACACCTCAACAGCGTCCGGGTGCTTTTTGTAGAACGTAAAGAAGAAAGCCATCTCATCCAGGATATAGCGACTAAGATCCGGTAAATGCTCTCGAATAAAATCATCTCCGTGCTTTTCTCGACGCTTAACCAGATTCAACATAATTTGTTCAACGACATCTTGATACAGCAAACCTTTTTTT
>CAYGDS010000025.1:0-10638 GCA_964348595.1 uncultured Gammaproteobacteria bacterium
ACCCGACCGTGAAGACCCTCATCGGCCTCGCGTCTGTGTTCAAGTGCAAGGTCGAGGATCTGATCTCATAATGAAAACGTTTGCCGACCGCGTGTACGATATCGTGCGTCAAATCCCAAAGGGAAAGACGATGACGTACGGGCAAGTCGCCAAAGCCGTCGGAAAGCCCGGTGCGGCGCGAGCCGTGGGCAATGCTCTGAACAAAAACAGATCAAAAGACGTACCCTGCCATCGTGTCATACGATCAGACGGCTCCATCGGAGGGTACGCGTGGGGCACGAAGAAGAAAATCGCTATTCTCAAGCGAGAGGGCGCGGTATAATCGTCTCCATGCTCACCGCGGGTAAAAAAGCGCCGGAGTTCACGCTCCCGGACCAGAATGGGAAGATGCACTCGCTTGCCGATCAGAAAGGCAAGTGGGTGCTTCTTTATTTCTATCCAAAAGACGATACGCCCGGTTGTACCGTTGAGGCATGCACGATTCGAGATCATTATGGTTCGTTCAAGAAAGCTGGGATCGTCGTCTTTGGCATCAGCATCGACCCGGTAAAGAAACATGCCAAGTTTGCCGACAAGTACGATCTACCATTCACCCTTTTATCAGACGAGGACAAGCGCGTAGTAAAGGCCTACGGCGTTTGGGGCATGAAGAAGTTCATGGGACGGGAATATATGGGCACCAAACGCATGAGCTTCCTCATCGACGATAAAGGTAAGATTGCGAAGGTATATGAGTCGGTCAAACCGGCGGAGCATGCGGAGGAAGTTCTTAAAGACGTCATGGAGCAGACATGACGAAAAAACCGCCCGTGTGGGCGGTTTTTTCATGGTGCAGCCGAGACGATACGGACCTGCCGTGGTATACTCGATGTGTATGCAAACCTACCCATACGAGGTAGAAAACGCCATCATCCACAGCCAGGACACCTACGTGTGGGAGGCACCGAGCTTTGAGCACGGCGAGCGCGGACCGCGTTGGTACGTATTTATGGCCGTCACGGTCGCAATCCTAATGGCCTATGCCGTGTGGACGGCGAATTTCCTTTTCGCCTTCATCGTCATGCTGTCGGCTATCATTATTCTCCTTGCCGGCAACCAGGCGCCTAAGCCCATGCTCGTCCAAGTTGGTGAAAATGGAATCGTGCACGACGGGAAGCTCATCCTGTACCAAGACATCGACAACTTCGCTATCATCTACCAGCCGCCCATCAGCAAGGTGCTCTATGTCGAGCGACGGAGCGCCATCCGGCCTCGCCTCGCTATTCCACTCCAGGAGCAGGATCCCGTGGCTTTACGTGAACATTTGAAGCGTTACATTCGTGAAGATCTAGACTTGCAAGGAGAGCATCTTTCTGATACGATTGCGCGGCTATTGAAGATTTAATGCGCAGCCGTAGCTCAGCTGGATAGAGCGCTTCCCTGCGAAGGAAGAGGTCAGACGTTCGAATCGTCTCGGCTGCACCATCAATAATGACCCGACGAGGGTCATTTTGAATCGGTGCTGTCTACCCGCCGCAAGCTTCGCAAGCAGGCGGGTCCGAGCGCTTCCCTGCGAAGGAAGAGGTCAGACGGAACCCGCCAGACTACGAAGTTGTCGGCGGGTTCGAATCGTCTCGGCTGCACCATATGACAATCCCGCCAAGAGGCGGGGTTTTCGTAATAAGCCTTGAAATGAAAAGAGCACCGAACGGGTGCTCGAGAAGGGGGCGCAGTTAGCTCTCGCTAGAAGAGGAATCTTGGATCAGCTCCCGCCTCGATGGCCTCCGTCACGGTATCGAGAGTGGCGAGAACGCGAGACTGACCTGAGGTCATGTACGTATTACGTACGCGGTCGCTTGAGAACGAGAGCTCTTTTCGGAAGTGCGGCAACAGTTCCTCAAAGAGTGTGTTCACTCGGTGCAGGTCGGGTGAATCTTGGAACTCTGCAATCCGCGGGTCGGTTAGCTTGAGCCGACCACCGAAACGCCCGAGGAAGTACGTGACGGCGTCTCGTTCCGCCCTGTCGTGGCCGACGACCGCGCGAACGGCGTGGAGATACCTGTCCCACTCCTCCGGGTAGTGAGCCAGGATGCGAGCCACGTTCGAGGCAGCGTTCGGAGGGCCTAGCCGCAGGCCAACGATCCCTGCGGAATGCACGATCGGATAAAGGAGCTTCATTGGTTCCTCCCAGGAGGAGAGTATGACGAACCAATAGGTCTGTCCATGTAGGTTCTGACTTCCTTCACTCTGGTGCACCACGAAGAAACGACGGTAGTCCCGTCGTTTTTGCTTGGACAAGCAGCCTTTCCAACATCTCTGATCCTAGCGTAGGATTCGATCGATATGCTCCGCTGGAACGAACCCGCCTCATTTGTGAAAGGCTCTACCGCGAGTGTGCGCCAGGCGTGGTCAGCTATTGGAATTCGTACGGTTGGCGATCTTCTGCTCACGCTTCCGAGGAGGTATGACGATTACTCGAAGATCCGCACGGTCGTGAGCGCAGTAAACGGGGAAGTGGTTACGCTCAAAGGCCGGGTCGTCTCTTGCAAGGAAACGTCGAGTTTCCGACGCCGGATTAAGATTCTTCGTCTCGTCTTTCGAGATGAGACTGGAACGATCGTCACGACGTTTTTCAACCAACCATGGATCAAGGATGAGCTCGTGCCGGATCGTGAGATCTACCTGTCAGGAAAGGTCCTGGACCGCGGCCGATACGGTAAGACGTTGGCCCAGCCCATTTGGGAGCCGGCGGAATCGAACACGCTCGCGGCTGCAAAGATTGCCCCGGTGTACGGCCTCTCCGGCACGCTCGCGCAAAAAACGTACCGCCGACTCATGCGGCAGGCGCTGGAGACCGTTGAGTGGCCCCAGGATCCATTGACCAAACTTCTGCGAGAAGGGGAGTCGAGCCTCTCTTTTCGCGATGCCGTGCGCGCTGTGCATGAACCGGAGTCCATTGAGCACGCGGAGAGCGGTCGGAAGCGTCTCGCGCTTGAAGAACTGCTCATCATGCATCTCGGTATGGCACGGATGCGTAAAGAAGGAGAGGAGACTGGTGCGCCTTCGATTCCGTTCGACGAGCCCTACGCCAAACGATTCGTGGATCATTTGCCGTATCCGTTGACCGGAGACCAGAAGCGAGCCGTATGGGCCGCGCTCAAAAACATGGGAGAGACGACTCCGATGCGACGATTGCTTCAAGGGGACGTCGGGTCCGGAAAAACCGTCGTGGCCGCTTTTTTAGGCGCCATGGTGCATCGCGGAGGCGCATCCGCGGCTATTCTTTCGCCCACGGACATTTTGGCGCGACAGCACGCCGCGACCTTGCAGCGACTCTTTGCCGTTGACAACATTCCGCTCCTCCTCGTAACGAGAACAGAAAAGCGGATGTTTGAGGGGCGTGATACCTGGTCGCTTGAGACGGAGGATCTCGAAAAACGTGTCCGACAAGGCAATGTGATCCTCGTCGGAACCCATGCATTGCTCGAAGAACATCGGCTCCCACAGGATCTCGCGCTCGCCGTGATCGACGAGCAACACCGCTTCGGCGTCGTTCAACGTGAAATGCTCGTGAAGGGAACGCGAAAGGACGGGAAGCTGCCACATCTCTTGTCGATGACCGCGACGCCGATCCCACGTTCGCTCGCACTCACATTCTACGGCGATCTCGATGTGTCTTTGATCCGCGAAAAACCCGTTGGTCGACAAGCGATACGAACATTCGTAAAGATCGGGGAAGAACGCGACGATGCATACGAAGCGATCCGACAGGCCGTCGGTCGAGGTGAGCGCGCATACATTGTGTGCCCATTGATCGATGCGTCTGACGTGCTTGGCGTCCGTTCTGTGCTCGACGAGCACAAGCGACTCACCCAAGGTCCGCTTGCGGGCATCGGACTCAGCGTCCTCCATGGCAGGATGAAACCGAAGGAGAAGGAAGAGGTGATGCGATCCTTCGTCGACGGGAAGAGCCCCGTGCTCATCGCGACGAGCGTCATCGAAGTCGGAGTCGACGTTCCTCTTGCGACCGTGATCGCGATCGAGGGCTCAGATCGATTCGGGCTTGCACAACTACACCAACTCCGTGGACGTGTCGGTCGTTCGCATCTCGCGAGCACGTGTTTTCTCCTGACGGACGCTGAAGGGCCTTCGCTCGAGCGCCTCCATGTACTCGAACGCGTGCAAGACGGGTTCACGCTCGCCGAAGAGGATTTGAGGTTGCGCGGCGCGGGACGCGTGTTTGGCATCGAACAAAGCGGCGGAACCGGTTGGCGCGCCGCGCGTTGGAGTGATCTTGAACTTATGGGGCGCGCAAAAGGGGCAGCGACTCGATTTCTTTCAGACACGAGTACGATCGACGAAACACAATGGCCAATGTTCCAGGCGCCCGAGGAGGGGACGGAGCATTTGGAGTGAGCGGGGATCAGAATCTATCAATTCGAAGTGTAGTCATCCGCAACATCATCGTCTGTTCCTCTCCAGGACCCACAGTCTTCGCGTTCACGATGACTGGTACTCGTGCATCTCGCGTAGTGTTTCATTTTATTACATGAACTCACGCGAGCGCTATCTCCGACTCCAGCAAAACGCGCGAAGGCGCAACGTAATCTCGTGTACTCATCTCGCTGGGACGCACATCCCTCACGAGCTCGACGGTAAATCGCGAGACCGGCTGTCGTTTGCGTTCTCGCGTCCAAAAGTTCCGGGACTGAGTAGCACGTCCCGTCCACGACTCTCCCAAGATAGCCATTGGAACAACGTGGGAGCCGGCAACTTCCGGACTCAGGGATGAGGGTGACCTGAAATGTTCCTATGCCGATGCTAAATCTATCATCTATCCCAAAGTCGGGCGGAGCACTTGGGTTAAATCGGTCGTCGTTTCGAATGGTTCGATCCAAAATCGCTGCTTCTTGCGCAGGTGTCACATTGCCTGATGGGCGGCATCCACTAACCTCCCAGTCTCCTGGGGGGACAGGGAAGGTGCTTCCGCTGTAACGACGGCCACTGTGGATGAAAATGCGTCTCGAGAAGATGCCGACTCGTGGAACGTTCGCGTCGTAACCGATGGCATTAGAGCGCCCACCCGATTCGCCGCGGATAACAGCCTCTGCTTCACACGGATCGATACCCATGGTTGATGCAACCTCACGACCGAGCGCGATTGTTTCACTTGAGCCAAGAGGAGGTTCGCCCGTAGCAGCTTCGTAGTCTGCCGAAGAAATTGTTACAAGACCTTCATGCTCCACAAATTCGAGGGTTAATACCTTGAAGGTCGTCGTTGCCGGATTGATCGTATTCAAAATCGTATATGCGCCGATCACGAGAAGCATGCCGACGATCGCGTCTCGGATGATGGTCTTTCCTTTACTGATGTCACCGACACTCGATCCAAGGAGATAACGAAAGCCGCCATAGACGACCATGACGATCGCGGCAATGAGCACAATGCCGACCATGTAGCGATATACGGCGTTTATATACTCCGGAAGAAACGGAAGGTGGACCCCACTTGAGTCCTTCGTGGCTGGTGAAAAAGTGAATCCAGGAATTGGAACCCCAAGTTTCGGTGTGAGCGACTCAAACGGTGGCTCAGGTTCTTCCGTGGTCGCGGATGACGACGGAGTCGTCCCGGACACCACTGCGCATGTCCCGCTTGGCGGCGTGGACGCGACGCATGTCGCTCCTGTCGTGCACTGGTTATCGGCTGTACAATTTCCGCCGATGGGTTGGCGACAGGTCAGATCCACACAGGTTTGCGGAGACGAGCAAGGCCGCGCATCATTACACGTGGTTCGCGTGTCGACCACCTGCGCAAAAACAATCGACGGAAAAAGACCTACGACGAGTGAGAGGGTGAGAAGACGCGCGCGCATAGTCATCGTCGTTATTGGCTCCACTTTGCGCGGATAATCGCCCATCGGAAATCAGCAGCCGTCTGATACCCGGTGAGCACCTGGTTCCCAATGAAAAACGTCGGAGCAGAAGCGAGATCATGATCCAGTGCGATTTGAATGTCCGCTTGGATGTCGGATGCCTTCTTCGGAGAGGCGAGGCAGGTGCTAAACGATCCTACGTCGATCCCAACGTCACGCGCGGCATCACGGACGGTTTCGACATTGATGCGCGGCATGGAGAGTAGCAGCTCGTGCATTTCCCAAAATCTCCCTTGATCTTTGGCGCAGCGTCCCGCGACAGATGCAAGCACGGCATCAGGACTGTCGCTTGCAACCGGCATATCACGCCAGACATGCCGGACATCGGGAAATTCGTTCAACGCACGCACGAGCTCTCGTTCCGTTGCACGACAGTATACACAGGTAAAGTCCGCGAACTCGGTGATCGTGATGGCCTGTGGATTCGATGATCCGCGCGCGGGATCATCGGGGCGCGCGGGTGGTTGCTTTGGTTTGACGGTTGATTCGACGAATTCTGGACGCGTGCCCGCCTGGAACGTGTTCAAATAACGATGCACAAAACTCCAAACAAGCACGGCCGACGTCACCGCGAACAAGCCGAGGACAATGTAGAGAATGCGTGTCTGGTGACGATCCATATCAGGATCACAAGTTACAGATCGAAGCGAATGAGCCTCCCAGTCGTTTCGTTTGTAAAGAATACGGCGTTTCCATCGGAACCAACGGTCATATTGGCCACTGAGGCACTATCGGAGGTCAGGCCAAGATTTGTTGTCTCACCCGTTGCGATATTGACCCGTACGATTTGATCAGGAATTCCTCGTGCGACATCGCGTTGGAGACCTGCACCTCGCGGAAGACTCGTTGGCACGCCACAAATCACGACATCTTCGTTTTGCCACGCGCACTTATCTGCCCACGTTTGGATGTTCAAATTGCGTCGATTGGCGTTGATACTGTCACCTGAGGCACCACTGATCCAAATACCAGGACGGTATCCGTCGCTTGAGTTGTAGACACTATAAAGCAGGTTATCACCGCTCGGCGACCAGGACGGAACGAATCCGCGTCCTTCGACGACAAGCGCCTTAAAGTTTTCTTGATTTTGACCGACCATGATAATGCTTTGTCGATCGTATCCGAGCGGCTCTCCCGTGAAAGAGTGGGCGATGATTTGATTATTTGGTGACCAGTTCACATGTACCTTGTCTTGATTTTGTCCGAGGTTCTCGACGGGTCGGACATTCGTTCCATCTGGATTCGAGACGACGAGGAACCGATTGTTCTCGTTGTTGCCTATCGATTTTGCTGCGATGCGATCATCGTTGGGCGAAAACCCAAAATCCTCCCAATGCTTCGGAAGCGTGTACTGCTTATCTTGTTCAAAATCGTAGAGGATATTTGAACCATCGGGATACGTGAGCACGGCTTTATCCGTCTGGTTGCCCCAGTCGACGTCCTGCACATCAAAAAAAGTTTGATTCGAAAGGGGAGTGAGTTCGCCCTCTGGTGAGACGCGGTAGAACCGACCGTCTGCAGGATTGTACGAACGAAGCCCTGTTTTTCCCGCAGAGATGTTCCGTGTCACGCGATCAACAATCACTTGTGAACGAGGGACAGTCGGCACGCCCGTCGGCAGGGCGAGGCCGGGCACCCTTGTGACGGGTGGCAATCCCGGACGCGCTGCTTCTTCCGGAGTCGGTCGTGCACCAGGTGCGCCAGGGACAAGACCGCCAGCTCGTGGAGGAACAGCACTTGGAGGCGCCGTTGGTTGCGCGACGGGTCTGAAGAAAAAGTAGTAGAGGGCGAAGGCGAGTCCGAGTGTGATCAGGACAAAACCGACTATCAACAAGAGGCGTTTGAGACGGTCACTCATACGCTATTACTATAGCATATGTTGATGCGGTTCTAAAAAATATCGCCGATCAATGCCACGATTTCAGAGATCCCTAACGCACCACCAACAATCATAGCGATGATCACCGCAGGGATAATCAACATACTGACCACATTGAAGATGGCCGTGAGCACAAGCATGATATCGAGAAAGACGGTGAGCACATCCTCAACCAGACTTTGTTTTGGAACTCTTTTGAAATTAAAGACCTTCGCTGCGAGCTGGACGTTCATCGTGAAAACTGTGATGACAATGCCCCAGAACGTGAGGGCTGTCCCGGCTTTGAACATATCGTACCCACGCTTGATACGTTGGATGCCCTCAGCGCTAGTCCTTGTTTCACCGAAGCCGCGCTTCTGTGCAGCAAGCTGCTTCAGCATATCTCGATGCATTTGTCCGAACATGCTGCGCTGGCGCCCGGCCTGTAACCCCGTGGCTCGATCCAGTTCGGTTTTTGAGAGCCCGGGTTCGGCGGGTGCCGGTCGGCCGGAAACCCCCACGGGAGCTCCAGGAACACCAGCTTCCGGGGCAACACCCTCTGCGGGCGCCTCGCTCGGCAAGAGCGACTCCATGGTTGCCTGCTGGCCGGCCTCTTTCTCGCGCTGACGCTCACGTCCTGCGACGCCCGGCTCATAGATATCCTGCTGCTCGAGCTCTTCGGGCGTGAGACGCTCTTGAGTGTACGACGGTGGTGCTCGTCGAGGACGTTCGTGACCGCCCTCGGTCGCCATCGCGCGTTCATACGTGTCCTCGCCGACGCCTTCGATGCCGGCCGCGCGTTCCGCCTGCCTCGCCGCATCGAGTCCCACAGCCGTCGCAGCGGCAGGGGCTATGCCAATCGCCTGCATCGCACGGCCGCGTATCCGCTGCGCAATGCCGGGAACCGGTGTCGCTCCAATGGCCCCCGGACGCCTGATGGGGAGTCCTGGCGCGTAAGAACGGGGTGGTGGGGGACTTGGCAGCTCGATGGTTGCAGGAGCGGCTTTTGCACCTTCGACGGTGGGTCGAGCTTCGGCCTCAGGTCGCTCAGGAACCGACGGAGGGATCAACGCATTCACCTGGGTGACCAGTGCGGCTGGCGCCTGCCCCGACTCCGCTTGCGAGAGATTGGCTATTCCAGCCTCAAGAGCGTCCATTTGACCCTGCGTATTGTTCATCCGCGTTTGGACCGTGAGCTGCGCCTTGAGCTGCATCTGACGTTCCGTATCGAGATCCGCCATTTCGGTGTCAAGATAGCCCACCGCTTCCGTATTGCCAGCGCGCATGGCCACTTGTCGCTGCTGGTTCAGATCCGCGTACTCCGTTCCGATCTCACCAATGACACGTTGAATGTCCTTCAAAGCATCTTGTTGACTCGCGCGTTTTTCCTGGAGGACAGCGATGCCCGCCTTGGCGCGCGCAAGGACCTGCGCGGCGTTCGTAGCCATGCCGGCCGGGGCCGTTGTAGCCGTCGCGCTCACCGTGACGGAGGGACCAGCGGCACCTTGCTTTGCAATTGTGGACAAACGTGCTTGAACGTCCTTCAACATGCCCTGTACCGCCGGGTTTGGTGATGTTTTTAGTTGGATTTTCAGTGTCGCCTCTTGGCTACGCAACTGGGACACCTCAGCGGATGCGTTCGAAACTGAAAAGTCGACGTTCACTTTCTCCAAAATGTCCTGTGTTTGCAGACTAGGGACACGAGTTGTGGATGCAGCCGTCGCCGTCAGAGCCGGGATCGAGGTGACGAGAGCTTGTCGCTCCGTCACGAGGCGTACGACGGATGCCGCGTCTCCCGTTTGCGAGATCTCTAAATCTTTTCGCAAGACGTCGCGATAACGCTCGATGACTTGGCGTTCCGCTGGAGAAATTCCGGCAGCCTTCGCTCCTGCTTCGATCTTAGCGATTTCCGCCTCAAGTCGTTTAGATAGATCTGGCGTAGCCGCGCCACGAACTTCTTCTCGTGTTTCGCGTAATTCGTCGCGCGTTTTGCGGATGCCTTTTTCAATCTCCTCCTCTCCTGACATCTCTCCTGAGATCTCCTCGGTCCCTTTTTTCTCCACCTCACTTACAACCTCTTTAGTTTCCGTCACAGGCACTGGACCTTGAGCCACTGGTATTGCCTTTCGAGCTGTTCGTGTTTCCTTTTTTGGTTCCTCTTTTTTTGCTTCGACCTCCGGCTTCTCACCCGCAGCCGATGAAATGACTTTGCCCACCGCCTGGATGTTTCCCATGGCTGCGTCATTCACGAGCCACTTGTCGACCCAAGTTGTTACATTTTTGCCGCCAGCCAAACCCGTGACTTGGACTGTGCCTGAGAGAGCGTCGTATCCACTGATGCGCAAAGAGTCACTGCCCAATCCAATTGTTTGATTGATGGCGAATCTTGGTCTCGGAATCTTTTTTCGTCCTTTCTCGAATTTAGATAACGCGACAGCCTTGTCGTAATCAGCCATGTCGACTGAGCGCGTGAGCACGGCATCACCGTCGCGTTTATTCACCATGACGCGCCCCGTCGTCGCGTCGAATCCTACGACGGTCCACCGTTTAGCGGTGAAACCTGGAATATCAAAAACCTGCCCCACTTCGATTTTTGGTGGGGCTGCCTCACCTCCGGGCTGCGGAGTGGGCGTTGCCGGCGCGGCATTCGGCTCGGCCATGAGCGTAGTTTAGCATGAAACAACCTGTCATTCCCGCGTAGGCTGTAATCCAGAACCATTGACTGTTATACGATGTTATGCGAAGTTCACGCTGCACTTTCGAGAGGTGATAGATGACGTTCCGCAATGAGTCAGACGCGCTCCGGGCACATAACCAGGGTCTGGAGGCCGACAACCGGGAGCTCCAGCGCAAGCTCGAGGAAAGCCG
>CAYGDS010000026.1:0-241 GCA_964348595.1 uncultured Gammaproteobacteria bacterium
GTTCTATGATCCTCGACAATTATCAAGCAGCATACGATGCGACTGTCATCACAAAACTTCGGGAGGCCGGAGCCGTATTCCTCGGCAAGACGAACATGGACGAGTTCGCGATGGGTTCGTCTACCGAACGCTCGGCCTTTGGTCCGACCAAGAATCCTCGTGACATCGAACGCGTGCCCGGAGGTTCATCCGGCGGAAGCGCGGCGGCCGTGGCGGCCGACATGGCGATTGCGGCCTTGGG
>CAYGDS010000026.1:251-467 GCA_964348595.1 uncultured Gammaproteobacteria bacterium
ACCGGCCGCGTTCTGCGGCGTGGTCGGATTCAAGCCAAGCTACGGCCGAGTGTCACGTTACGGATTGATCGCGATGGCCTCCTCGCTCGACCAAATCGGTCCGATGACCAAAACCGTCAAGGACGCGGCGACGCTCACGCACGCCATCATGGGTGCAGATCCGATGGATCAAACGACGGCCGCAGGACGGCCGTTCAATCCGCAATGGCCGAAAGA
>CAYGDS010000026.1:477-7466 GCA_964348595.1 uncultured Gammaproteobacteria bacterium
AAGATCTCAAAGGTATGCGTGTCGGACTTCCGCGTCAGGCGTGGGCTGCGCCAGGCATGGACGATGGTGTGCGCGAGGATGTCATGGATGCTGTCGAATCTATGCGCGCGCTCGGGGCGAACGTGAAGGACATTGATCTCCCGTACGCCGACGAGGCGTTGGCCGTCTACTACGTCCTCATGCCCTGCGAAGTTTCGGCAAACCTCGCGCGTTTCGACGGTATGCGATATGGACACCGCGAATTGGCCGATACATTGATCGAAACCTACACCGCCAGCCGCGGGCGCGGGTTGGGCGAAGAGGCTCGTCGCCGCATCATGCTTGGGGCGTACGCATTATCACAAGGATATTACGACGCCTACTACCGACAGGCGCGCAAAGTCCGAACGCTGATCCGACGCGCGTACATGCACGCATTCGAAGAAGTCGATGTGCTTGTGACACCGACCGCGCCATCCACGGCTTTTCGTCTTGGCGAAAAACTCGCCGATCCACTCGCCATGTACCTCGAAGATATTTTTACCGTAGGAGTGAACGTTGCTGGTTTGCCCGCTATCTCCCTCCCGTGCGGGACGGACAGCGGCATGCCGGTTGGACTGCAATTCATCGGTGGACCTATGCAGGATGCTACCGTCCTCGACGCGGCTCATGCGTACGAACAGACCCGCGTATGATGTTTTTCCAGCTCATCCTTGAAGAAACGCCCTCGATCCCGTTGCCTCCCGGGTTCTTCGCGAATGGTTCCTGGGTCGGCTGGCTGTTGGCTGGTTTCGTCCTCATCACGTTAGCGGGGCTCGGCATTTCCAAGCTTCTTGAGAGCATGCGTCAGCCCGAGATGTATGGGCTCACGCGTGAAAAGATCAAGGATACATGGGAAGAGATCGAGTCTAACGCCGACCATGGGCTCATGGGGGCCAAGCTCGCGGTGATCGAAGCGGATAAGTTGCTCGACAATGCGATGCGCTCGCTTGTCATCCCCGGCGAGACGATGGGGGAGCGGCTCAAGGCCGCGCAATATCGTTATCCGAATATCCGCAAAGTTTGGCCAGCGCATAAGTTGCGCAATCAGCTTGTGCACGACAGCGCGTTTGAGATTTCCGTCGGCCAAGCAAAGCGCGCCTTGCGAGATTTTCACGATGCGCTCAAAACATTGCACGTCCTTTGATGAACAATGAACGATGAGCCATGAGCGACACACCGGATTTTCGCTCATCGCTCATCGTTCATCGCTCATGGCTCATGATAGTATGATTCCCTGGATCGAATCCCATACATTTGCCCTGATCGGCATCACGTTCCAAACATGGGGCGTTTTCGTCGCAGCAGGATATGCGCTCGGGACGCATCTCGCATGGAAACGCGCGAAGGCGAAGGGCCTGGATCCGAACGTCGTACTAGACCTTGCTTTTTGGATATTCATCGGTGCGTTCCTCGGAGCGCGCATCTTTCATGTAGGGTTGTACGATCCCGCGTACTACGTCGACCATCCATGGGATGCGATCGATCCGCGCAAACCGGGTTTCTCTATGTTCGGAGGATTTTTCGGTGCCGCCGTCGTATTCTTTTGGACCATGCGTGCGAGAGCACTGGACTGGATGTCGTACGCAGACACCCTGATTTGGGGTTTGCCATGGGGTTGTGGAGTAGGACGAATCGGCTGTTTTCTGATCCATGATCATCCGGGTACGCTCACGAACTTTGTCCTCGGCGTTCGTTATCCCGACGGACAGACGCGTCACGATCTTGGCCTCTATCTCTCGATTCTCGGATTCGTGACCGGTGCGTGGTTTCTCTGGCTCAATCGCAAGGAACGTCGACCCGGCTTCTGGTTCGGGACGTATATGATTATCGAAGGGATCTCGCGCTTCGGGCTCGATTTCTTACGTATCGCCGATGCGCGCTACTTCGGCCTCACTCCGTCGCAGTATCTGTCAGTGCCATTATTCATGTTGGGAGTGTGGATGGTGCTGCGGAACCGCATAACGCGTAACGCATAACGCGTAACACATATCGACTCTGCTTGGCGTTACGGGCTACGCGTTATGGGTTATACTGTGCCCATGTACGACACCATTATCATCGGCGGCGGACCCGCTGGGCTCGCGGCGGCTGTGTATTTCGCTCGTCAACAACTACGGTTCGCGCTTTTCACGGGGCACATCGGCGGGCAGGTGGCCGAATCTTCCGACATCGAAAATTATTTGGGGCTTCACGAGCTGACTGGTGTCAACATGGTGAAGAAGTTTGTGGAGCATATCGGGGATTACAAAAAGCATTTCGATCTCCACGAAGATGAGAAAGTCATGAAAGTCGATCGGATAAACGGCGGATTTACTGTCGCAACCGATAAGGGCACCTTTCAGACCAAAACTTTGCTCATTGCTACAGGAAGCGAACACCGCAAGCTCCATGTTCCTGGTGAAGAGGATTTTCAACGCAAAGGCGTCACCTATTGCGCCACATGCGATGCGCCGCTCTTTCGTGACAAGCGAATCGCGATCATCGGCGGGGGAAATTCTGCCATGGACGCTGCGCTTTTCTCAGAAAAATACTCGGAACATATCGATCTCATTGTGCTTAATCCCGAGCTGCGCGGCGATGATGTGATGAAGGACAAGGTTTCGAAAAGTTCCAAGATCACCGTTCATTACGAGACAAAAACGATTCGCATCGAGGGAAAGACTACCGTCGACGCGATTGTTGTCCAAGGTAAAGAGGGAAACGAAGAACGGATTTCGGTGCAGGGCGTGTTTGTCGAGATAGGTTTAGAGCCCGTGACTGGGTTCATCGATTTTGTCGGGAAAGACAAGTGGGGACAACTTATTGTCGATAAAGTAAATCAAACCAATGTTGAGGGCGTGTGGGCCGCAGGCGACGTGACAGATATCACCGAGAAGCAAATCGCCGTTGCCGTCGGCGAAGGGTCCAAGGCGGCACTGTCCATCATCAAATACTTGCAGACGCGTAACGCATAACGTAGAGTTTCGCGGTATGCAACAAGATAAAAAACTTTTGATCGGGACTGTCGCTGTCGCCGTCCTCATATTCGGCGGTCTCGTATGGGCCCTCCTGTCCACTTCCCCGTCTGACGTAGGACCTACCGATGGCAACGTGACCTTTTCTGATGAAAATGATCCTTCGGTAGGACCCGCTGACGCGAAGGTCGTCGTACGTCTCTTTAGCGATCTGCAATGTCCAGCTTGTCGAGCGGCGGAGGCGGGAGCGACGCATGCCATCGAAAAATTTAAGGATCGCGTGCGCTTCGTTTGGAACGACTTTCCGCTTCTACAGATTCATCCGAATGCACGACTTGCTGCGAATGCTGCTCGTTGTGCCGAGGATCAAGGGAAATTTTGGGAATACAAAGATGTCCTGTTTCGCGAACAAGACCGTTGGTCGAAAAGCGGTGCCCTTATCGAATCATTTCAGGCATATGCCGCGCAGCTCGGCCTCAAGGCCGACGACTTCAATACCTGTCTCGATGCTCGAACTCATGATGGCAAGGTCATGGCTGACGTGTCCGAGGGGCAACAAAACCGCGTAGATCGCACGCCGACCGTATTTATCAACAATACGCGGCATTTCGGTCTCTCGCCGGAGGACTGGGACCGCCTGTTGAATGCAGCATTACAGCAATCTGGGGCTGGGTCTTGACCAGGACAGATTCCCAGACTTGAGCAGACGCTTTATAATTCACGCGCTCTTATTTATATCCAACTTGTATGAATGAACCCTCCAGCTTTTGGGAAGGCGGATCCAAAACCTTGTTTTACACCGGCCTTTTTCTCGGCGTTGCCTCTACACTCGTGGTCGTGATGGGCTTTGTCTTCTCCAATGGGATGAGCTTCAGCGGACGTGCGATCGCCGCGGACACGACCGCTCCAACACCGAGCGTTGTGCCAAATGCGCCGACACCCGCTCCAGCTGGTCCATTGAAGCCTGTCGATGAAAAGGTGGATCACATCATCGGAGCGAAGAACGCGAAAGTCACTTTGGTCGAATACTCCGACTTTGAGTGTCCGTATTGCGATCGCCATGCGCCAACAATGAAGCAGGTACTTGAGGCATATCCGAATGATGTGCGTATTGTCTACCGCCACTATCCACTCTCATTCCACCCGAACGCGCAGAAAGCTGCGGAAGCATCCGAGTGTGCGGCGAAGCTCGGTGGCAATGACAAGTTCTGGCAGATGCACGACAAGCTTTTCGACGCGCGCGAGGGGGGATTGTCCATCGAGGTGTACAAGAAAGCGGCAGGGGAACTTGGCTTGAAGCAAGCGGACTTCGACAAGTGCCTTGACTCAGGCGAGATGGCAGCTCGCGTGCAGGCCGACGAGGCATCTGGCAACGACGCGGGTGTCTCCGGAACACCGGCAACATACGTGAACGGCTCGTTGGTCGAGGGGGCCCAACCGTTCGCCGCCTTCAAGGCCGCAATCGATCAAGCGCTCAATAGGTAACGGCGAGAATCACAGCTGAAAAATCGGATCCTCGCGGATCCGATTTTCTATTGTTCTGGAAAACCGTCTTAGCCAAACCTCTCGAGAAGTACATTAGCAATCGTGAAATACAGGACGAGAGTGAGCACATCGCGAATGACCGTTGCGAACGGTCCGCTGGCAATGGCCGGGTCCAGTTGTGAGCGCTCGAAGATCCAAGGGAGTAGAATCGCGACGATCATTGCAAGCAGGATTGTAACAAAGAACGAAATAGCGAGAATGACTGCGATGAGTGGCGCCCCCCAAATGGTTGCTACGAGCGTTCCGATGATTGCGCCCAAGACTACGGCGATACAGAGGCCAATCATGGACTCACGTGCGACGTATGTTCTCAAATCAAACTTGCGTGAAATTGCGAGTGTTCGAATAAATAATGTTTGTGATTGTGTGCCGACCGCGTCGGCCATGTACACGATGGCCGGTATGAACGCGGCGAGTAGCACATGTTGATTAATCGTCAGCTCAAACGCCTCAACAATTGCCGCGGCACCCACGCCGCCGATGAGGCCAATAATCAGCCATGGGATCCGTCGGAGGAAGCCGGTCCATGGTGTTGGATCGAGAAGGAGTTTCCCGTCTGTATGCGGATAATGGATACCTGCAAATCGGAGCAGGTCGCGCGTGTGTTCCTCGTGCAATATCTGAAAAATGACTTCTGATGGAACGATGCCAAGCAACTTTCCCTGATGATCGACGACGGGAACGGCTTTGAGCCCATGAGCGAGCGCCATGAGCGCAACGCGTTCTTGATGTGTGCCGGGGTGTACCGTCACAATCTCGCGATTCATGATGTCGATTGCGCGAGCGTCCTTTGGCTGACGAAATAATTCCTTAATCGAAAAGACGCCGAGTAGTACATCCTTGTCATCGGCCACGTAGATGTACACGATAGTCTCCAGCATTTTCGCTTCTATGAGTAACCGTGACTCTATATGACCGATCGTCTCGTGCGGATGGACGATCAGCACATTGCGCTCCATGCGTTCCTGGGCTGTTTGTCCTGGATGATGATGAGATGTGCGCATATCAGGCCATAGCCTTCTTGAAGGCGTCGACGTTTGGAATGGGGGATGGATCGATGCCGTGCAGCATCGCGATGTTGAAGCTCATGAAGGAGCTGAATTGGATGGCGAGCCAGGTCTCCTCGAGCTGTGAACTACCGTCGAATGACAGAATGGTATTCTGAATGCCGTTCTTTCCCAGCACGCCCGCGGTCAGTTCCACGCGACGCTTAGTCCGTGCGTTGTAACGATCAGATTGTAGGAGGATTGCGAACACGTCGCGCTTGGTGACTCGTGGATACGAGAGCCCTTCCAAAAAGTGGTGGTTGAGTTCGGGCAACGCTTGGTACGTGCCGAGCTGTTTCGCATTCTCGTTTAATTGATTATTCATGACGTGCGCAGAAGATACATGGTGCTCCGCGCCAATGAAGAGGAGCATACTCCGTTGACCGCGTTCGGCGAGATGCTTTGCTTCATTCTTCCGCGTGTCCGGTGAAAGACGGGGTCCGTTTGCGCGCAGGCGAGCTGCAAGCTTTTTCACCACTCCGTCTGCGAGGGAGAGTTGGCCAGAGGCTTTCAAAAGACCCATCATGGCGAATGCGGAGGAACCTACGGCCATGCGAGGCTGATTCGACGGATTGTCTGCTGGATCGAACTTGTACAGAGGCCACCCATGTTTCTTTGCGAGCTCGGTCAACGTACCTCCAGCGGCAAGCACGAGAATCTTAGCCTTGCGTTTCAAAGCGTCCTTTGCACATGCGACCGTTTCCTCCGTGGTTCCGGAGTAGCTAGATAGCACGACGAGCGCGTTGCGATCGACATATCCCGGGAGCGAATAATCATTCACGATCTGAAACGGTCGCTTGAGTTCCGATCCAAACACGGTTTGCACCACATGTGCCCCGAGCGTTGATCCGCCCATACCAGAGACAACAATCGATGTGGCCGAACGATACGATGCCGGTACCTTGGTCGACGATGCCACCTTCCACGCGTGCTCGATCTGTGTCGGCAATATCTCAATCGACGACAACATGTTCTGGCTATCCAAAGATCGAATGCGGGTACGAGAATCCAAGATGGACAAGTCCATAACAACGGTATTTTAGCATAACGCACAACATGATTCGACTGAGCTCACCGAAGTCATAGCGCATAGTGACGGAAACAAAGACAAAACCCCGCTGTTCGGGGCTTGTCGTTACGCGCTACGCGCTTCGCGTTATGCGGGCCAAGTGGCAAGAATCACTCCCATGAGACACAACGAGACGAGATAGTAACCCCCGGTGATCGGGAATAGTTTCCAAGGTTTACCGCCCCAGAGCTGATCGCCCATGATGACCGGCGCCATGAAGCCAAGCCAGTTCCAGAAGCCACCCTGCAAACCTGCCATGACGCCCGTTGACTTCAGATATGCCATAGCGAATACCATGCTATGGGACATGACAAAAGCCATGACAAGTGTGCCGACGGCGTTCAAAATCATTTG
>CAYGDS010000026.1:7476-10360 GCA_964348595.1 uncultured Gammaproteobacteria bacterium
CGAGCCGGTTACGCCTTTCAGAGTCTGGAAGCGATGATTTTTATCCAGGCCTTGCCAAAGAGGGGGCCGAACCAAATCCAACCGAGAGTGAAACTGACAAGGGCAGCGACGAGTACCGCCGTGAGGTTAATGGGGACCATAGTGATGAAAAAGAATTACGCTGTTAAGAATACCTCTTTTTCCCGTTTACTCCAACTTTTGATGTTCGCCTCGCGTTTGCGGGCGGCTGATTCGTTTTTCGACGGTCGGCTCCAAACCAAGGTCACGGGTCGGCGGCTGCGTGTATACGCTGCGCCCTTGCCGGCATTATGTTTCTCGACACGCTCAGCGACATCCGTAGAAATGCCGGTGTATAGGCTCCCGTCGGCGCAACGGAGGATGTAGACGTGCCAGCGTTTCATAACATTAAGATAACACAAACCGACCCCTTCGGGTCGGTTTGATTGTGGCGGAGAGGGAGGGATTCGAACCCTCGGTGGCTTTGACACCACGCTTGCTTTCCAAGCAAGTGCACTAGACCGCTATGCGACCTCTCCTCACCTTTTCGGGCGAGAAATGCCGGCTAAGGATAGCGAATTCGATCGAATTGTGCAAGACTATCGGCATCTATGAATACCGCCTTCGAATCCAAGAAGCTCGACTGGTGTAAGGACGAGCTAAAAGCTCTGCTCCAGCGCCTCATTGATGGTAACTATCATCAAACGGCTGAGGTCGTGTTCGGTCATGTCGCACACACCGGAGTCGAGACAGACTTGAGGCCCGAGCTCAAGACAAAACCGTCGATGGAAGAGTTTTTGATGAGTTTGTGAAAATCATCGTCGCCTCAAAGAATCCTGTGAAGATCCAAGCCGCACTGGACGGTTTTAGTCGTATGTTTCCCGGCCAGGCATTTGAAGTGATTGGCGCGCCGATCGACTCTGGTGTCAGTGGACAACCGATGAGCGACCGCGAAACGTATCAGGGCGCGTTGAACCGCGCGAAACGGGCACGCGAAGCTTATCCAGACGCAGACTTCAGTGTGGGCATCGAGGGTGGTGTGGAGGATGCGGAAACAGGTATGCATGAAGTGGCGTGGGCAGTTGTCGTATCTCGCGAAGGACGCATTGGGCAGGCGAGAGGAGCGACCTTTTATCTTCCTCATCCGATCGCGGAGATGATTCGCCAAGGTAAGGAACTCGGCGATGCCAATGATATATTATTTCAACGGACGAATTCCAAACAGCAAAACGGAGCGGTCGGCATCCTCACAGGAGACGTGATCACACGCGCAAGCTATTGCGCCGAAGCCGTTTGCATGGCGCTTATCCTATTCAAGAATCCAGGGCTATATGATAGTGTTTGATATATGAAAGGGTTTTTGAATTTTATCCGCGAGCAAGGCGTTGTAGGCTTAGCCATCGGTTTTATCGTCGGAGGGGCGATCTCAAAACTCGTTAAAGCATTTGCTGATGATATTGTCAGTCCAATCACATCGTTGGCCATCGGATCGCCCGATTCGCTTCGGTCAGCCTCATCAACCGTCATGGGTGCGTCGTTTCTCTGGGGAGATCTATTAGCAACAACTGTAGACTTTATCATTGTCGCGCTTGTGGTCTATTACGGATTCAAGATTTTGCGGATAGATAAATTAGACAAGAAAAAGGATTAGAAAAACTCTTCCTCCTTGCCTCATTGACGGGGGTAGCCAAACACGCTGGAAAGCGATAGTCTAGGGGCCGAGCCCTCTTTTTGGGGCGGGTTTACGTATTTCACATGCAAGACAAAATCGTAATCAGAGGTGCGCGGGAGCATAACCTCAAGAACATCAACCTCGAGCTGCCGCGCAATAAAATGATCGTGTTCACGGGCTTGTCGGGTTCCGGCAAGTCGTCTTTGGCGTTCGATACGATCTTCGCAGAGGGTCAGCGCCGCTATGTTGAGTCGCTCTCGGCCTATGCGCGGCAATTCCTTGGACAAATGGACAAACCGGACGTCGACGAGATCGAAGGTCTTTCGCCCGCGATTTCTATCGACCAAAAGGCGCATAGTGCGAACCCGCGCTCGACCGTCGCCACGATTACGGAAATCTACGATTACCTTCGGGTCCTCTATGCGCGCGTGGGGCGTCCGCATTGTCCGATTTGCCGCAAACCGATCCGCAAGATGACGGTGGATGAAATGGTGGACCGCGTTCTCAAACGCACCGATGAAATACACCGCACAACAATGATCGACGGCAAAAAGGTTAAGTTCGCGAACGAAATCACCATCCTCGCTCCTGTCGTTCGAGGCCGCAAGGGGGAATACCACCAGCTGTTGCAAGATTTGCACGAGGCTGGTTTTGTCGATGTGCGTGTGAACGGTCGCATGTACAGCCTGCGCAATCGCATTCCGCTTTCGCGCTGGAAACAACACACCATCGAAGTCGTGGTGGACCGTGTGCCATTGGCATGGCCCGTGGAAGGGAATAAGCAATTACAATCACGCTTAAACGAGGCAATTGAAATGGCCATCGATCGTGCGGAAGATAACGTGCTCGCCATTCTCGACGACGGTTCGGAACTCCTCATGTCCGCGCGCTTCTCTTGTCCGGACGACGGATTCGCGTTCCCGGAAATCGAACCGCGCTTATTCTCGTTCAACTCGCCGTATGGCGCGTGTCAGACGTGCCATGGACTGGGTACGAAGGATATTTTTTCCGACGAGATTTGCGAAGTCTGTCACGGCAAGCGCCTGCGAACCGAGTCGCTGTTCGTTTGGCTTGGCGACAACAAGAGCATCGTCGACGTGAGCTCACTTCCCATCAACGATGCGGCGGATTTCTTTCTTGGCCTAGATCTTAACAAGACGGAAGCATCGATCGCCGAACCGATCTTGAGAGAGATCATCGCCCGTTTATCCTTTC
>CAYGDS010000027.1:0-5021 GCA_964348595.1 uncultured Gammaproteobacteria bacterium
GCCGTCGACGTACATCGAGAAGCAGGAGCGTCTCAAGGCGAGCGCGGCCGAGGCCGATCAAGCCAAGGAGAGGTCAAGGCCCTGGTGGAAACTCTGGTGAACTGCAAACCCCGCCCGACGTCTGTCGCGCGGGGCTTTCGCTTTTATAAGCAGTATGACAAGCTCTGTCGCACGCACCTTCGACAAGGAGTCATGATGCGGACGACATGGGTTCACGATCCGGAACGATATGACGTCCGATCCGTACCCGTGCCAGTGCGGGATCCGGAGGCGGACTATTACGAGGTGTACGAACACTACATCCATCAAGCGCGACAGGGCTTCTCACCCATCACACTCCTCCCGCTGCCCGGCGGTGGGTATGTGGAGCCGCGCGATGACGGATCGTTTCCGCGTCCGTGGGTCTTGTTTTCGGAGCTTTCGACCATAGAGTCCATGTTCGGCGGAGGCGACTCTTTCCCAGCCTGGGCCCACTACACGGTCTTCGTAGTCACCTTCGAACTCGCGAGGCGCAACGATCTTTGTAGAACGTTGCAATTCCCTCGCGGTAGGGAAGCCTGGTTCAAAGGATCCTTCCGTGGCATGTTCGTCTTCGAAGACCAGATTCGGGAGCACGACTTTCCTGACGGGTTGGTGGCAAATCCCGTGACCCAGTGCACGCTCAGGGGCATGTCGCGTCGTGCCGAGGGTCGAGAAGATCACTCGCTCCCAATACCTCACCGCCGTACGAAGGTGAGCTACGTGCGATTCCAGGGGGTGAAGGCCCTCGAGGGAAAGTTCTCAAGAGCGTTCGATCACCAAACATGGGAGCGTCATCTCTCGTGCCAATCGATCGACCAGACGCCTGGCGAGCGTGAGTTCGTGGTTGCGAGGGTGCCGCGGGAATTCTGCGGATCTCCGATCGACCTAGTGTGGGACAAGCTCGCTGACCACTTCCATCAACGTGGCTATCGCTTCGCGATCGAGATCGAAGCACTCGAGTTCGCGGAGGCCTATCCGGAGATCCACCGCAAGAACTGGATCTATGCTCTCGGCTCGTCGGCTCTCGCCAACACGCACTATCGGTGCGTACCGGTGCTGAACGCGATCGGTTGCTACAGCATTTTGAGCGAGTTCTGGTCGCGCCGCTGCCTGGGCGAAGCAAGCAGGCTCCTTCTCGTGCGCATCTGAAATTCTCACCTCGGCCCTTGGCTCTCTGCCAGGGGTCGTTTGAATTTATGGATGAGTCATGACTTTCCGCCTCGACCCGACCCTCATGAGCTGGCTCGGCGGCTCCACCGTCGCGCGGTACACGGAAACGGTGTTTTCTGGGTTGCTGAGGTTTTTGCTGTAGCCCTCATTTGTAGACAATATCTTACGATACTTGACCATTTAGCCGAATTCTGTCATATTGAGTAGTCCACATTGGACAACCGCGTCAGCCGGAAGCTGACAAGCTCATTGCAATGCCATAATGAATGCGGACGGCTCGTTTTGACGGGCGGAAAGCGGAAGATGGCGGAGCAAGGAGAGTGTGTCATGTCGTTGAGCCAGTCGTTGGTGATTCAGTTGTTGGGGCGGGGCGAATCGGGTGACATTCGTGATGCCGATCTGGACGCCTTCCTCAAGGCCCCAGGCCTGTGGCGCAAGTCTGCAGCCGCGGCCGCTCCGTTCACGCTCGAGAGCGCACAGGCGTTCTGGCAGGGTGTGTGGGATGAGCTCGGGATCAAGGTGGAAGTTCCGCCTGTTCCGAAGCTCACGGACAAGCAGGTGAAGTCGCTCGAGAAGTTCGGCTTCCTGCTCGTCTACGTGCCCGCCATCACGGAAGAGCAGTACCCGACGAGCTTCGTGAAGCCCCGGTGGTTCAATGGAGCAGAACGCATGCCGCTCGTCGGCAAGTGGGTCGCGGTCGAGACGATCGCGAAACCGCACTGGGACGACCTCAAGGGCTACGTCGATGATCGCCTCATGGCTGCGATCAAGTGCGAGAAGCGCTTCAACGTGCGCCAAGATGATCTCACGGGAGGTCTTCTCGCCAAGATCGCGAAGTCGACCGGGTTCCCGAAGAGGGGGACGCGGATTCCCTCGGCCGAAGAATGGAATCTGATCGGTAACCTGTTCAACTGGTTGCGCAACCATCGCCAGATGGACCTGCCCGATCTCGGATCCACTCGCTCGTGGGAGTGGTGCTCGAACGCCTGCGGGTCCGAGTTCCGGCTCATCGCCGGCAGCTCCGACGGCGGCGGTCTCGCGGACGTGGGCAGCGATTGGCGCGACGGCCGCAGCGGCTGCCTCGCCTTCCGCGTCCTGGCAGATCTGTAGAGACCCTTGGATACTTGGGTCTTGGACTCTTAGCCCCGCTCCGACAAAAGTCGGTGCGGGGCTTTCGCTTTTTATCAGCACATGCCATTCTTTCTCGCATGAAACCGTATTTAATCGACACCCACTGTCATCTCCATTTCCCTACTTACGATGCGGATCGTGAAGCTGTATTGGCGCGCATGAACGAGAAAAATATCTGGGCGATCACGATCGGCACGGCGACGGAGAATGCGAAGAAGGGGATTGCGCTTGCGGAGGCGAACGATGGTATCTGGGCGACGGTAGGACTTCACCCCTCACACACGACAACCGAGCATGTCGACGAGGACGAGGGGAAGGTCGATGAGCATGATGTGACTGTCGAAGGCCTAGTCTCGCTCGCTCGGTCATCCAAAAAAGTGGTGGCGATTGGTGAGGCCGGTCTCGATTTTTATCGGCTTCCGGTCGACGACAGACAGGGTGCGATCGAGAAACAAGAAAAGGTATTCCGGACGCATCTCCTCGCGGCGCAGGAACTTGATCTCCCCGTCGTGATCCATTGCCGAGATGCGCTCACCCGTCTTGCAGAGATTCTTCAAGAGTCGCGGGATACAGGTTACGCGTTACGCGGCGTTGTACATTCGTTCACGGGGACATGGGAAGAGGCGAAACCGCTGATCGACCTTGGAATGCACATTGCCGTGAACGGGATTGCGACGTTTCCGCTGCGCAAAGGCCAGGATCCGGCGACCGCGATCGACCGAACCATCGAAAACATTCCCCTCGATCGCCTGCTCGTCGAAACCGATGCGCCATGGCTTGCGCCGACCGCCTATCGCGGGAAACGCAACGAGCCCGCGTATGTCGAAGAAGTTGCGAAACACGTCGCGGCGGTGCGCGGATCAACGGTCGAAGAGATTGCGAGGCAGACAACGGAGAATGCAATGGCACTCTTCCGTCTTCAGTAACGAAAACCCCTCGTTGGTGACGAGGGGGAGTATTTGCTACGAGCGTGCGCTGCATCAGATTCGGTTGAAGAAGGCGGGGATAGCCTCGGGCAATTCACCCTTCTCCACCTCCCGCGTACAGCCGGCCTGGAGCATGAGCGCGCGGTACGGTTGATGGTTCGAGGTTGCCCACATGGGACCCGAGTACCCTACGCGCCTGATTCTATGAATGAGAGGAAGGGAGTCGAGCATGTTCTGCGAATCGACACAGCCGTCGACGATGATGAGGGCTAGATCGTGCACGTGTGTCCGAAACAGGTGCTCGCCCTCTGTCAGCGTAGTGGCTGAGAGGAGCTCGGCGTTCGGTACGGGTTCGAGGATGTCACGCAGAAGCGTTTGGACATCCTCGGAATCTTCGATCATGAGAACCTTGCGAAGAGTCATACACATCTCCTCTCGCCTGGTCGTATCAGGAATCTCCCTCATGGTCAAGATGCTGTCATGCTCGAGACCCTGTCTTTTTTCAGTTTGACGAGTTCGTCGTTATGCATCCGCATGAGCATGGCGCGGAACCAGGGGAGATCAACCTTTGGATCAAAAGTGTGATCAACGAGTGGACCAAGTTTTTTTATCTGCAAGGGGCTACGTGCGTGCATCACGAGTTTCAAAATTCTCCCTCGATAGATGCGATCGGGCCAGCGCTTGCCGTCATGAATTTTTTCGATCGGTTTTTTCCCCATGCGCTTCGGCGTTCGAACTGTGCCTGAGAGAAATTTAGGCGCAGCGAGGCAATCGTTTCTGAGGGGGCAGATCGAGCACTTCGGAGTTTTTGTGCAGATGCTCGTCGCCAGATCGAAGGCGGCCTGAGGAACGTCAAAGTGGCGTTTTGTAAGTCGCAAGTCGTAGGTCGCAAGTTTACGTACGCGGTCGTCGTCGGAAGGTTGGGGGTAGGGTTTGCCGAGCAAGAGCCTACCGCCAACTCGGCGCAGGTTCGTATCGATTGGCCACCGACGCTCGTGCAAGGAGAAGACGGCGAGCGCGTCGGCGGTGTACGGGCCAATGCCTTTGAGCGCAAGCCAGCCGTCGCGGGTATTGGGCACGCCGTGCGTGGTCACGTGTCTTGCGATATCGCGGAGCATGAGCGCACGGCGGTTGTAGCCGAGACCCGACCACGCCTTGATCACGTCATGGTTTGATGAAGACGCGAGTGCGCGCCACGTTGGAAATCTTTTGAGCCAACGACGATAAAAATCCAACACGCGTGAGACCTGCGTTTGCTGGAGCATGATTTCCGAAACGAGGATGCGGTAGGGGTCGCGCGTTTTGCGCCAAGGGAGGTCTCTTCCGTGGCGGTCGTACCAGGCGAGGAGTCGTCGACTATGCATCATGGACCAAAGGTGAGGCTCGCGAGCACGTCCGAAAAAGCCGCATCCGTTAGCCCAGAACCTGTGCGCCCCCAGATCAAATGACTCTTGCGGGCATTCTCTTGGACACGCAATACGTAGGCCGAGCCGGTGGCGTTTGGCAACAAGCCTTTTTTGCCGGCGATCAAGCGTCCTCCGACGACATAGGCCACCGTCCTAGGTTCGAGGAGGCGATCATTCCACGCAAGTTCGAATGGAGCGGAGTAGGAATGGATTTCGACCCACGGCTCCGTCGAACTCGTGGTGCGGAGCAATGGGCCGGCGAGAAACATGCCGCTTGTATTTTCATACTCGCGCGCCGTCGGCGGTAGCTTGAGTCCAACGCCGAGATCGACGTTTAGGTATCCGTTCCAACGACGGGTGGCGCTGC
>CAYGDS010000027.1:5031-10248 GCA_964348595.1 uncultured Gammaproteobacteria bacterium
GCCCATGAGCGCATGTTCTTCCTCGAGCGCATCGACGCGCGCCTCAGCCTCTGCGACATCTTTTGAGGCTTGGTCAAGTTTTTGATTTGCTTCGATGGAGAGGCGCTCGGCGTCCTCGATCAACGCGTTGGACTTTCGTTCCACTTCCTCACGTTCCGCGACGAGCGAGGCGCGGTCCATGTTTGCTTGGTAGAGAAAAAATCCCGTGCCGAGGCCGGTGGCCAAGGCGCCAAGTAAAATCCACCCGATGATTCCAAGAGCAGGCCGCATACCTCGATCCTACCTCATGCGCGACCGGAGAGGAACGCGTCGAGGCGCGCGCGTTGTTCGGGATCGTAATGCATTGCGACGACCGACAGCATCACATCCGGTTGGCGGAGATCGGCCTTGAGACAGCGCGTAACGAGCTCCTCCCACTTTGTGGGTACGAGCTCAATGCGCTCGCCGTCCTGTTCAAGATTCGTACTCAGTCCCTGTTCGAGGTCCGTCGCTATGTACAAGGCCTGTTCATACCGAATGAGTCCCGTATGTGTCTTGCGCTTCCAGACCATCATGCGTTTGGCGGTGTAGCCAGTCTCCTCACGAAACTCGCGTACAATCGCTTCGTCCAGACTCTCGCCGGGGTCCACGCGCCCTCCTGGAAAATCCCAAAAGGATTGGCGTGCTGGCTGTTCTTGTTTTGTGAGCAGGACGGTCGTTGGATCTAAAAAAGGGATCACCGTGACGGCGTCGGGTCGTACAAAGCACTCAAAGACACGCTCGGAACCATCGAACATCTTTTGAGGCCACTGGTAGGCGGTTGCAAGAAACCCTTCAAAAACTTTCTTCGCATTTGGTGGTGGAGGTACGGGCATATCGAAAAAGTGAGTAGTGAGTAGTCAGTAGTGAGTAGCCCAGACCCCAATAGGCTACAAGCTACGTGCTACTAACTACAAGCTTGTGGTTAACGGGATCTTCTGATAGACTCCGCATTTGATCATGTCTCCTGTCTCTGGACCGCAGAAAATGCCGCGGCCGCGCGTCCGGCTCATCGCTTTGGACGCGGTGCGCTTTACGTTGTCTGCGGATCCAGGGGGCGATGGCATCGTGCTTGAAGCGCGCGCCGATTACGGGTCTATGCGCGTGCCGCTTCTTGAACGCGAGGTAGCGGCGAAGGCCGGCAAGGATGCTCGCGGTGGCTTTTTGGAAGAACCGGATCGCGAGTGGGACATTGAGCGGGAAGCGTATCAAACCTTGTCCGCCTCGTACCCGCTCATCCCGACGGACGCGGAATTCCGCTTTCGCGTGCACGAGGAGGATCTCTATCTCTTTGCGAAAGAGATACTTCCCGAGCTCACGTATCGATACGAACTCGAGATTCCGGAGGCGCTGGAGCGCAAACTCACCGTTCGCCAGAGCGTGATCACCTCGCTTTGGAAAGTGGGGGAGGGCCGGCCCACCGCGCGACGCGATGCGGGTTGGTTTGATTTTTCCATCGATTGGCAATGCGAGAACGCGGAGATCGAGCGCGAGGCCATAGAGGAAGCCATCGTCCATGGCCGTCCATATGTGCGCGATCGCTCTGGCGCGTTCATCGAATACTCGAACACGGATGAGCTAGAGGAGCTCGCGGCGTTCTTGTCCAAGTCCGAGCGTCAAAAAGACGGGAGCTACCGCGGGCGACTTTTTTTCGCGCCGGAGCTTCAGGTTATGCTTGAGCAAAGCCAGCGTCAGCGTATCGAGGCCACGGACCGCGCGTTTGAGACGTTCTTGAATGAGACGCGCGTCGGTAAAGCGGTCGAGCCCGTATTGCTGCCTCCGCATCTCGAACGCGTTCTGCGCCCGTATCAAAAAGACGGCGTGTCGTGGCTCGCGTTCCTGCGTAAATATGGCTTCGGCGGTATTTTGGCCGACGACATGGGTCTCGGAAAAACGTTGCAGATGCTTTCTTTGCTCGCTGTCGAAAAGTCCGTGGTTCGCGCGCCAGCGCTCGTCGTGTGTCCGAAAACTTTGCTGCTCACCTGGGCGGAGGAGTCCGAGCGGTTCACGCCGGAACTTAAAACCCTCGTGATCGATGGTCTTGCTCCCGAACGTGCAGCACAGTTGAAGAGGATCTCGCAGTACGATCTCGTGATTACGTCGTACTCGACGCTTCAGCGTGACATCAAGCTCTACACCAAACTCCCGGCGTTTCACGCATGCGTACTCGATGAGGCGCAGTACATCAAGAACTCCGGTACGGCAACCGCGAAAGCGGTGAAGCTCGTGCCGGCGCTCTCGCGCGTCGCACTCACCGGAACGCCGCTTGAAAACGGCGTACACGAGCTGTGGTCGATCTTTGATTTTCTCATGCCGGGATTTTTGGGTGATGCGCGCGCGTTTCGATCGCAGTACGAGCGTCCGATTAAAGAGCACAATGACGTGCAGGCGCTCGAGCGGCTCAAGCGCCGCGTGCGTCCGTTTATGTTGCGTCGTACAAAGAGTTCGGAGCTCAAAGATCTTCCGCCAAAGATCGAACAGGTGAGCCACTCGACGCTCACGCCGGAACAGCTCGTCGTGTACGCGCGCACGCTCGAGGACGTGCGCAAGGAGGTTACGAAGGCCGTCGCGGAAAAAGGGTTTACCCGTGCGCGTATCGAGATTTTGACTGCGCTCATGAAATTGCGCCGCGTGTGTGATCACCCGGCGCTCGTTGATCCGCGATTACCGAAAAGCGAAGAGCTCTCCGGAAAAATGGACCAATGTCTCGAGCTCGTACGCCAGGCCAAGGAGGGCGGGCACAAGGTGCTGCTGTTTTCGCAGTTCACGAGCATGCTCGATATTATCCGCGATGCGCTCGACCGCCAGGGGATTGGCCATTGCACCATCGAAGGGAAGACGCGCGATCGCGATGCTCAAGTGAAGCGCTTTTGTGCGGATCCAAATATTACGGTGTTCCTGCTCTCCCTGCGCGCCGGAGGAACGGGGCTTACGCTTGTCGAGGCGGATACGGTCATCCTCTTTGACCCGTGGTGGAACCCGATGGTTGAGCGCCAGGCCATGGACCGCGCGCATCGCATCGGTCAAACGAAGACGGTAAACGTGTACAAGCTTGTGACCAAGGGGACCGTCGAAGAAAAAGTCGTCGATCTACAAGATCGCAAAGCCAAATTGTTCGAGGCGCTTATGGAAGAAAATCTCGCCGCTGCGGACAGCCTCACCTGGGAGGACGTGCAGGAGTTGTTTGCGTAGTTCAGCGAATAGGGTAGATTCGTGGTATCTCAAATCGAGAACCTATGACCCTCCACACCCTTTTCCGAGCCGCATCCCTCGCCGCTCTCAGCTTTGTTCCATTGGCCGCCCATGCCCAGCTCTCCGACATGCCGGTATCGGGTGCGAACTCAAGCATCGCAGCTTCGCCCGCCCAAATCGCGGCCGATGGCGCGCAGCGCATCCAAATCACCGTGCAGGCGCGTGATCGCTCCGAGCGATTTCTCCCCGGTAAAACAGTCACCATTTCCGTATCAAATCCCGATGTCATCATCATACCGTTGAACACCATCACCGACTCGATGGGACGCGCCACGTTTGCCGTAAAATCTTCGGTCAATGGATCAGCCATGGTCTCGGCCAAGATCGACGGCATCGAAGTCTATACAGATAAAACCGTTTGGTTCACCGAGCCGCCGGCATGCCCGCTCGTGGCTCATGAACTCATCAAGCTCGCGGATGATGGGAATCCGGCCACGGATGCGGACGAGCAAATCTATTATTACGGACGCGATTGCAAGCGGCACCCGTTCCCGGGCCGAGCGCTCTATAGCTGGTACCCGGAGGGGATCGGGGCTTCGATCGTTTCGGCGGAGATCATGGCGAGCATCAAGCTTGGGTCATTTGTCGATCACAAGCTCGGAACGCTCATCCGCTTCCAGAGTGACAAACGCGTGTACTCCGCCGGCCGAGGAGGCTTGATCCATGAGACGCAATCCGTCGATCCAGCAAAAGAAGTCGATGTTCTCTCGGACGCGCTCTACATCAGTTATCAGGTGATAGCTTCGTCGTAAGTTGTTCGTGTACCTTACCTCGCCACACGTTTGAACAATTCGTACTCGACTTGCGCAAGCTTCAAGATAGACCGAAGCGTCCCGTGAGCAAGTTCGCGGCGATCGGGGACGATCGTTCTTTTTTCGGGACGTCTTCAAGGTAGAGCTCTACGGCCTCTTGGAGGTTTTTCTTCGCTTCTTCAATCGCGCGACCCTGGCTTGCTACGCCAAATTCCACGGCGTGTGCGACAAACCACTTACCTTCTTTGATGATGGAAGCCGTGAATTTATAGGACATGGATTCAATATACAAGAGGTGCACCGGGGCTCCAAGACCTTGACCAAAAGCCCGTTTCGTGTTATCTAAAACGCACCGCGCCGTGCGGATCACGGCAACTCCCACAGATCCAAAAAAATCCGCAGAAGCTTAACAGCAGCAGCGGAGATGATGGATCACAAGGAGCGCTCCATGGACAGAGAGGTTAGTAAGGAACAGATCGGTACGGTGGTCTCGATCATCGTCGCGGGCAAGGCCCCGTACGATGTGGTCCAGGGGTTCATCGACAAGTACAAGGATGCGCCGTCGCGCAAGAGGCGGAAGAAGGGAAAGAACGACCTCCCGCCCCATCACTACCGCGTCACGCTCGGCTCGACCGCGATGCCCACCTACGCCGACCTCAAGTCGGCCTACGACTGGGTGAGCGATGCGTGGGACGAGAGCAAGTTCAAGCTCGAACTCCACGAGTCTCTGCGCAACGTCACGCCATCGATGGGTGACAAGGTCGTCTTCCTCAAGAAGTTCGATCGCAAGACGACGAGCGAGAAGGCGATCGAGTGGGGCAAGAGCCACGGCTACCGCTTGTCCTTCCCCGCCGAGCGCGAGGCCTTCTCCAAGGCCAACCCCGACCTCCAGAGGAAGTTCTGGATCGTGGATCTCGGCTCCTTCATCGTCGTCGACGGCGATCGGGGCGTCCCGGTCCTGTTCGTGGACGGCGGCGGCCGGCGCGGCCTCGACGTCGACTGGTTCGACCGCGGGTGGCACGCCGGCCACCGCTTCCTGTTCGTTCGCGAGTAGCACTCGGCGCTTGGACGCTTAGCACTTCTGCACTTGGGCCTTTAGAACTTGGCCCTTCTGTCTGGCCCCGATCCGTAGTACTACGGATCGGGGCTTCGACGTTTTCGTTGACGCAAAGGCCCCATTTTCCTAGGATAGCTC
>CAYGDS010000028.1:0-9843 GCA_964348595.1 uncultured Gammaproteobacteria bacterium
AGGCCATCTATTACGATCTGTTGATCAACAAAATCGGTGAGATCGGTGATGATACGGAGAGCATCTTGCAGCGAGCTGCAGCCAAGTGGCGCGTGATCATCGTGTCGCCGACGAGTTTCACCGCGTATCTCCAGACGGTCTTGCAGGGTTTGCGCGCACTCAAAATCGAAGAAGAAGCCAAGGAGATTGGCAAACGCGTGGAGGAGCTGAGAAAACATCTCATCACCTACGAGGACAAGCACAAAGCCGTCGGTCGTGCGCTCGACACCGTTGTGAATCAATACAACTTGTCCGGACGCGAATTTGCAAAGGTTGATAAGGATGTCCTGCGCATCACGGGGGAGGGGACGGGCGCGACTCCTGTGATGATCGATAAACCTGATCACTTCGAATGATGAATGCTTGGGTAAACAGGATCGGACGCAACATCGCAGGCTTCGCGATCTGCGCGATGGTGTTTGTGACCGGCACGATCGGATACGTGCAATTCGCACCTGCGCGATACGTCGTGCCGACGGTCGATAAATTACCATCAACGGAATATGTGATCGTGCTCGGTGCGAGCATCAAGCAGGATGGAACGCCGTCAGATGCGCTGTACGATCGTATCTTGACTGGGGTGGAGATCTACAAGGCGGGAAAGGCGTCGAAGGTGCTCATGACGGGCGACAATGGGGCCTTCCATGTAAACGAGGTCGGCACGATGGAAAAAATCGCCCGAGAATCCGGCGTGCGAGCGGATGACTTGTTGGTCGACGGGCAAGGATATCGCACCTACGAAAGCTGCAAGCGTGCAGCGGAAGTCTATAAGATTAAAAAAGCTGTGATCGTGACACAACGCTTCCACTTGAGCCGCGCGCTGTTTCTGTGTCGCGCCTTTGGGATCGACGCACAAGGTGTACCCGCAGATCGTCGGACGTATGTGAAAATCGTTTCGTTCACCATCCGCGATCTCTTCGCGTCATTCAAGGCCTGGTGGGATGTATACGTTTGGTCTCCAGAACCACCGGTTTCTTTTGTGGACTTGACGAACGAGACATAAGAAAAACCCGCCCCGCAATACTGCGTGGGCGGGGTTCGTTCAGATCAGCGGGTCACACGAGAAGGGTGGCGCCTGTTCGTCTCCTTGAGTCTGGTCCTGGCCCTACGGTTGCTCCGGGGAGCTGGAGTGACGGGATCCGCGGGTTCTTCGTAGTCCAGAGGCTTCACGATGAGGCCGACGTCGACGATCGGGAACATCCCGATCTCGGCCGAGTATCCCCAGCGAAGCAGCTCCTTGCAGCCATCGCAATGCGACGGCGCCCCGAGATGGTTCTCCGGAAGCTCGAACTCGTGGCCGCAGATCCGGCAGTAGTAGTACATCGGTGAACCGGCGTACAAGCTCGCATTGTCGACTCGCCGGATCTTGGCACCGGCTTTGTTGCGCTCCATCAGCGCCTTGAGCATGGCTTTGGCCGCGGCTGGTGTTGGCTTGATTTCACTTTCTTTCTCGGACATCGTTACCTCCAATGACAGATAAGCATACTACGGAATTGCAGTCAACGGTCTATATCGTACCCTTCACCGTGAGATACGACATCGTCGCTAACACCGCGAACATGATGAGCGATACGATGGCGATGGTTCGGAGCGCGCTCGCGTTTGAACTTTTCTGACGCGTCCGATCGAACTCGATACGTTGGATGTCGCCAGGTGGCTGCCGTCGACCCACGATGATTTCCAGCGGTGCGGTCAGTGGCATGACAAACCACAAATAACTCATGGGAGCGATCACAAGCGCAAAACCGGGCGCGGCGAATCCTAGAAGGAACATCCAGGCGTAACCTATTTGCGCGAGACTGACGTTTTTCGTCTTTTGTATGATGGTTCGGCAAAAGTAGATCACGTAAGTAAAGAACGTGAATTCAGCAAGAAGAAGTAGGCCGGTCAGATATAAACTGAGTTCGGTCAAGGCAAACACGGCATATTGCGTAATGATAGCCATCAAGAGCAGACCGATAAGAAGTGTGCGGGCTTTCTGTAAATCGACATTGGCTTGCTCGACCGACGTATACGCCGTCAAACGAATATATTCTTCTTTTGTCATACGATGTGAGTATAGCAAAACCCCGCCGACATTCGTCGAGGCGGGGTAGAGTTACACGTCACGAAAGGCCCACCAGACCTCGTAGACTCGGTCGTAGATGAGACGGAGCCGCGTGGCGACTCGTTTCATGATCCGACGGATCACGTACCTACCCAGATCTGAGCGAGGATGTCGAGCGCGAAGAGGGGAATACGCAGGATCATCATGAGGAGGGACCAGAGCAGACTTCCGACCGTGGTGAGTCCCACGAGGAACACCTCGGCAACGCTCAGGCTTCCGTCAGGGGAGAAGGTTGTGAAGTTCTCGTCGGGATGACGCGAGTCTTCGTACACGTGCATGGAACCTCCGTAGAATGTGCGAGAGCAGAAAAAAGTTAGCACGAACGAATTGGAACAGGAAATGGACAAGGACAGATCCACCCCGAAAAAATCGATTTTTACGGTAGGGGAGGTGAGTGGATAACTGCAGAGCCGCTGCTAAAGCTAGATAGCTATGCGTCGCACAATATATCTTATGAGACGCTTGGGGCTTCCTTCGGGTCAATACCGGGCTTTTAGGCCAGTCGTATTCCCAAGCGTCTCATAAGATACGCCATATCTTACAACGCTTTATCCAAGCGTGCGTAAAATATGGCGTGGCCATCAGGTCTGGTTTGAATTGAGTCTTTCGTCTTACGTCTTATGCCTTGCGTCAGGGATCAAGGCTCGTACTACCATGATCCTTGATCCCTGAACCTTGAACCCAGAAGTTGGTCGAGCTCAATGGGTTCTCTGGGATCACGGATCTGGGATCAAGGATCTGAGTGTAGCGTCAGGGATCAAGGATCTGGGCTCTGGGATCGTCTATTTGACGTAGACCCTTCCAGGCACCGACACATCCACGTATTCCACCTTCGCTTCATCGATATCTTTCGGCCGAGCCTTTATAAACGCCGTATACGTTTTTACTTGACCCTCAAGGGGTCCCAGAGCGTCCATGATGACCAGAAACCCTTCTGGGGCCAGCACATGCAATTTGGTCGACGAGGCATCAGGAGGCTCGAATTCGCGATACGCGAGCCCAGCCTTCACAAGCTCATCAGACATCGTGATCCATTCCTTTGACTGAGCCGCTTGAACGACACTGAATCCTGGCGAAATAAATTCGTCTAGGTTGCGTTTGATCACGGGGGGTTCGTCCACGTGAGAAATGCGTTGACCGAGCAAACGCGCTTGAACATGTTTACGTTCATCAGATGTTAGTTCGGCTGACACGACACCCTGGAGATCGACCCACACGTACTGCTGATGCGAGTGCAAAACCAGCCTCTTAGCCCTCTCCTCTATCTTGAGTCGTAAAACGTTGCGGCCATACTTATCCACAGTTACATCCGCAACAAATAAACGGGTTTTGAGCTGATCTTTGAGCCGTTCTTCGTTAAGAAATAATGTATTACGACCTGACCAAGGCCGCCATACCGCCCCCTCTCCCCTCTCATCGAGGATGGTGAACACCTCACGCATGACTTCGACTTGATCAAGTGTCACCAGTCCCTCTGCTTGTACATCGGACACGTGAAACAAGTTGCTCAGGAAAATCACGTAGAACCATCCGACACAAGCAAACGTCCCAAGAATCAAAAAGACGGTGCGACGCTTGCGTGAGCGCTGCGCTTGTAGGGCTAACGACAACTCCCCTGCGCCAAGGGGAATCCAGCGTTTGCGCCCTTGCGTGCTCATAGACCGGCGGATGAAAGAATGTGACCGAGAAGCTCAGAGAAATTGATCCCTGCCGCTGCAGCCTCCTGCGGCAAGAGGCTCGCGGTCGTGAGCCCTGGCAAGGTGTTGGTTTCGAGAACGATTGGCCCGCGCTTCGACCAGATGATGTCCGTTCGCGAGTATCCGCGGCAACCAAGGGCCGTATGTGCCTTGGTTGCGAGTGATTGCATGACGCGTGCCGCGTGTCGTGTGACCGGTGCGGGACAAATTTCTTCGCTCGCTCCATGATACTTCGCCTTGTAATCAAAGAACGCGCGCTTTGTACGGATCTCGATGACGGGTAGGGCGAATGCTCGACCCTTGCGTTCCAGCACTCCAACGGCTAATTCGCGACCGGGATGGAACGCTTCAACGAGCACGCTCTTCCCGTCCTCACGCAGGGACTTGTTGATCGATCCGCGCCATCGATTGAGGGGTGGATTGACGAATACTCCTACGCTTGACCCTGACGCGTTTGGCTTGATGACGATGTTCGAATGTAGGCGTCGACGAATCGTCCGGAGAACTCCGGCTGGATCCCGCTTCCACTCGTCGATCGTGATCGATATTCCTTTGGCCGTCGGAATCCCCGCATCACGAAACATGGCCTTTGCCATCTCTTTATCCATCGCGAGGGCCGACGCTAGCATGCCCGAGCCCGTGTATGGGATGTGATTCGACTCAAAGAGGGCTTGGAACCGGCCGTTTTCCCCATCGCCACCGTGGAGCGCGATGAAGACCCCATGCACCTTGCCTCGTTTCACGTCTTGCATGAGGCGCTCGAGACCCGACCGTGCATCGTACGCTTTTCCGATGTATCCCGCAGGAAGATGCTTCAACACTTGTTTTCCGGAAGCCAAAGTAACCTCGCGTTCACTTGAGGTTCCGCCCACGAGCACCGCGATAGGAATGGCCTTCATGACTCCTATTCTAGCAGCGCACCCTCATTCGACAAGAACGCGCGGAATATGCTCACCGAGGCGTACCACAATCTCGTAGTTAAGGGTTCCGACGAGGTCCGCAATTTCATCAGCCGTGACGAACGCGTCGCCCTGACGACCGATGAGAACCACCTCGTCTTCTAGCGCGATATCAGGCACGTCGGTGACATCGACCATGGCCATGTTCATGCAGACACGCCCCATGACTTTGCAACGTTTGCCACGGATAAGAACATGGGCACGACCAGAGAGTTTTCGATCAAAGCCGTCGTAGTACCCAATAGGGATCACCGCGATTCGCGAATTTCGCTTCGCTACCTCGGTGAGCCCATACCCGATAGGCTGACCTGTGGGGACGGCCCTGATTTGAGCGACGAGCGTCTTCCAGGACAAGGCGGGTGTGAGTTCAAGCCCACTCCCCTTTTGTTTGAGCTGCTCCCGCGTCTTACTCGATGGCCAGAGCCCGTAGAGGGCAATGCCTGGTCGCACCAGGTCGAATCTGCTCTTTGAGTACAAAAGTGATGCAGCGCTTGAGGCGGCATGCGTCAGCCCCGGCTCCATCCCCTGCTCGCGCATGAGGCGCAACGCTGCATCGAACCGTGTGAGCTGGGTCTCCGCATACGACGACTCGTCCGTGTCTTCAACATCAGCGAAGTGCATTTGTGCGCCTTCGACCGTGACTCGGCCTGGGAATAATTCCTGCAACGTTCGGATTTCCGCGAACACCTGCGCGAGATCGTCGATGACAAACCCTTCACGATTGAGACCGGTTTCTATTGGGAGATGCAACCGCGCCGTCCCTTCTTTGGTTGATGAAAAGATCGCGTGTATCGCGCCGAGAATCTCTTTGTTAAAAACGGTGAATGACAGGTTCGCATTGATGAGGCGCTTCAATTCGACGAGAGGCGCGTATCCGAGAACAAGGATCATGACCTCTGGACCGACCAGGGTCCGCAGCCACTCCCCTTCTTCCAAGCTGTCGACGGCGAAACGTTTGGCACCGGCTTCAGCAAGTGTCGACGCGACCTCGGCGAGTCCATGTCCATACGCATTCGCCTTAATGACACAGAGCACCTCCGCCGGCGCGACCATGTCACGTATCGCACGAAAATTCTCCCGCAGGGCGCTGCGGGAGATTTCAATCCACGTCTTTGTCTTCATAAAACCTACAAGGCGACCGGGCGACAAGGCGTGGGTTACTGAATCGACTTGAACCCGGTGAATGGTCGGAGAACTTCTGGGATGGTAATAGAGCCATCTTCGTTTTGGTACTGCTCCATGATCGCAATCAACCCGCGCGACAAAGCGATGGCCGTACCATTGAGCGTGTGCGCATGTTCGATGGATCCGTCTTTTTTGCGTAGTTTTACGTTTAACCGACGCGCCTGGTAGTCCGTACAATTCGAGGTCGACGTAACCTCGCCCCAATCCCCTTCTCCCTCACCCTTGCCCCACATCCAAGCCTCGAGATCGTATTTCCGATACGCGGGTCCTCCCAAGTCAGCAGAACAAATATCGACGGTACGGAATACGAGTCCGAGTTTTTGGAACAGACCTTCTTCCAATCGACGGAGTTCTTCGTGCAACGCATCGGACTGTTCGGGGGCTGCGTAAACGAATAGCTCTACCTTTGAAAACTGATGTACACGATACAGGCCGTAGGACTCACGACCGTATGCGCCTGCCTCCGTACGAAAGCAATGGGATAGGCCAACATATTTGAGCGGCAGCCGCTCTTCATCGATGACCTCGTTCATGTGATAGCCACCAAGAGGAATCTCGGCCGTGCCGATGAGTGAGAGGTCGGTGCCTTCGACGGAGTAGACCTGGGTTTCCGGTCCTCGCGGTTGGAATCCGACGCCCTGAAGAACGGTGTCGCGCGCCAGGTCTGGCGTGATGAGAAATTGATACCCTTCGGCAACCATTTCTTTGATCACCCACTGTGTGAGCGCTTGCTCAAGCAGGGCAAGTTTGCCCTTCAAAAAGTAAAATTTCGCACCAGCAACCTTGGCACCTCGTTCAAAATCGATGAGGTCGAGGGTCTTTGCAAGTTCTACGTGACTTCGTGGCTTGAACGAGGGCTTCTCCATCTTGCCAAACACCCTTAGCTCCGCGTTGTCTGCATCTGACTCCCCGACTGGAGCATCGGGGTGCGTGAGGTTTGGAACATTGAGTAACATCTGGTTCCATTGCGCCTCTACCCCAGCGTATTTCGCTTCCTCCTCTGCTATCTGTTGTTTTAACTCCTTGCCTCTTTCGATAAGCTTCGGCTTGTCTTTTGCCGATGCATTTTTGACGAGATCCGCTGTCTCATTGCGCTCCTTCCGTGCATCCTCGATGGTCTTGAGCAACGCCAACCGCTGACCGTCCAACTCAAGCAACGTGTCGATATCAACCTTCGCGCGCCGGTTGGCGATGTTCTTTTTGACCAGTTTCACATTCTCGCGAATGAATTTCATGTCGAGCATACAAATCAATATATGATGTCAGATGTCAGAACTCAGATGTCAGAATTAGCAGATTCTGAGAACGACTCATCTGACTTCAAGGTTCTGACATCTGACATCATTGTCATAAAGGTAGTGCATCCACCGGATATTCCGGTGCCTCCGGTTCATCAAAGCTGGTTTTGATAGGAGGCCCCTCCATGATCGTGACGAGCACGTTTTTCGTCTGAGCCTCATCGATCAGGGCTTGCTTGAGGATCCTGTCCGAAAACGGCACGACAATGATCTCGGCACCGAGACCTAACGCTTCCTCGAGTATCCGATCGGGGTGCACGATGCGAGCGTCACGTACCGCCGAATGACGCCGAACAAGTTCCAGTCGCTCGCTCTCACCGGACGCTGGCAGCTGACCAAGACGTTCAACGATGGAGCGGTCGGGTTCCACGAGCACGCAGATAAGCGTCCCTTGGTTCGCGGCATGCATAAGATGCGCCTCGTGACCGGCGTCTAGACCATCGAATGTGCCGTAGCAGACAACGGTAGGCATAGATCAATCGTGGGATTCGTCCACGGGACGAAGTGTTGGGAAGAGAATAACCTCTTTGAGCGTCGATGCGCCCGTAATGACGGCTACGAGACGGTCGATGCCCATGCCAAATCCTGCCGCCGGCGGCATCCCTTGCTCAAGCGCGCCAAGAAACTCAGAGTCCATGCGCTGCGCCTCCTCGCTCCCCTGCTCAGCAAGCGCCTGCTGCTCTTCGAATCGCGCGCGCTGATCAATCGGATCATGGAGTTCGTGATAATACGCGTTCACGATCTCGGCTCCGCCGATGATGAGCTGGGCCGTCGCGCTCTTAGTTGGGTCTTCGGATGTACGATTGGCGAGCGGTTTCATTTCGACGGGATAATCCAAGATCCACACAGGACCTGTGAGTTTTGGTCTTGCGGTCTTTTTATACAGCTCGTCAACATGTTCGCCGTACCCGACGCATCGACCGAAATCAACGCTGATCTTTTTCGACTTCACGGCCTTTTTCAGGGCAGCTTCGTCGGTGACCTTGTCGATGTCGATACCCGTTTCATTTAGAATAGCCTCGCGGAAGGTCAGGCGCTCGAATGGCGCTTCAAATTTGGCTCCGACGGAGTCACGCACAATCTCGACGAGCATCTGTTCGAGCATGCCGAAGAATGCCTCCTTGTCCGCGTAGGCCCAGTAAGCCTCTATTTGCGTGAATTCTGGATTGTGCGCGTGATCGATTCCTTCGTTGCGAAAGCATCTCGCAATTTCGTAGATTTTTTCAAAACCTGCGACGAGGAGACGCTTCAGATACAGCTCCGGCGCGATGCGAAGATACAAATCGATGTCGAGCGTGTGGTGGTGCGTGACAAACGGACGCGCATTCGCTCCCCCGGGGATTGGCTGAAGGACCGGCGTCTCCATTTCGATAAATCCCTGTGTCTCCATGAATCGGCGTAGAGATGAGATGAGTTTCGATCGAACGAGGAAGCGCTGTTTTGCTTCGGGGTTCGAGAGAAGATCGAGCTCGCGATGACGGTAACGTTTTTCTACGTCCTGCAATCCGTGCCACTTCTCGGGGAGCGGTCGTAGGGCTTTGGCGAGAATGTTCCACGCGTTCACCTTGATACTTTTTTCGCCACGCCGCGTCGTAAAAAGCGTGCCCGAAACCTCGACAATATCTCCTGGATCGAGAAGATCGCGAAACTCGCCGTACGGTTTCTCACCAATTTCATCCTCTTTAAGCGCTACCTGCATTCTGCCGCTTCCGTCTTCGAGATCGGCGAATAGCATGCCTCCGTGTACACGCGTAGTCATTAAACGACCGGCAAGCGTGAGCGCTTTTCCGGAAGCGCTCCATGCATCAAACGATTGGAGTACTTCCCCAACCGTGGCATTGCGATTCGTTACTTTTGCATACGGATCACGCCCGGTCCTGCGGAGCTTCTCCAGCTTCTCTAGACGTACCTGCGTCTCGTCTAGCATAGGGCTACCGAATCTCTACAATAGTGTATGTGGTTGTTCCGCCAGGGCTATCGACGCTTACCTTGTCACCTACTTTCGTTCCCAGCAGAGCGCCTCCGATAGGTGATTCGTTTGAGATGCGGCCCGCCGGCGGATCTGCCTCGTTTGATCCGACGATGTGGAAGGTCTTTTGCTTGCCCTTGCTTTCTACAACGACCGTACAGCCGATACGGACGACACCACTCGATCCCGTCTCTTTAATGATCTCGTAATTTTTCATGAAGTCCTCGATCTCCAAGATTCGACCCTCAACAAAACCGAGCGCGTCCTTCGCCTCGTGATATTCGGCATTCTCTGAGAGATCTCCCAGTGCTTTTGCCGCCTCGATCCTGTTCGCGAGTTCGCGACGCTTTACCGTTTTCAGATCGTGATACTCAGCCTCAATCTTACGCAGCCCTTCGGCGCTAATGTAGTTCACCTTACTCATACTCGTATGATACTCCGGTTGCTCATTTAATGAAAAACGGCCCCGCCGCGGCGGAGCGCGCTTATCCGACGTCCACAGAATACGAAGGGGCCAAAGGGATGTCAAATCAATGTACGCGCCCACCTCATTCTGGACTCCTCTGGGTTTTTTTGAGTTAGAAATTGG
>CAYGDS010000029.1:0-9675 GCA_964348595.1 uncultured Gammaproteobacteria bacterium
GCTCCGTAGCTGTTCGCGGCTGCATCCGCGATTAAGAGACTTATGCAGTCTCTTTTAGAACTTCGGATTGGGCTTGCAGGCCCGCACCTCGTTCCTCGAAGGATGGCCGAGTTCGGCCTTCCTCCGTAGACGTCTTAGGCTCCCTACTTAGGGGTACGCCAGGCGACATCCATGCCGGAATAATTGGGTGCGCGCCACTTCTCTCGGGGGTTCTGTCAGACGAGGTGCCGTCTAAGACAGTTCCAACTCCGAAAGGAGGCGCGCTTCCCTCTCGAATTTCCATCGCGCTTCACGCTACTCGCTACACGCGTCATGAATGAAGCGTGAAGCGTGATGCGTGTCGCATGAAACTCCGGGAGGGAAACCCGTCAGAGCTCATATGAGATGACGGGTGAAGATTTTGACGAGAACTTCGGAGAGGAATGCCTCGAGTCCGTTTGGCCAGTGCCAAGTTTTGGACCGTCATCAGCTATTATTTGACTCCTCAGGCTCTCGTCTCAACCAGGTCACTTTTGTATCGCGCGAGAATGGTCTGGAGCGCGGTCAGTTATTCCGTCTGACAACGTCCGGTTCCTTAATACCGGAAAGTTGGAAAGGTTTAGCTTCCCTCTCGATGCGCAAGATCCATGATCCTTGATCCCAGAACCGTGAACCCAGATCGATTCAGGGATCAAGGCTCAGGGATCTCGGTTCTATTTTTGGATTCTTGTGTGTCGAGAGGGAAGATCAATCGAGTTTCGATTGATCGCTGCTGTCGTTCTGTTCCCAGGTGACAGCGGTACCCGGCCATGCGTGTTTCCACCATGACAGTTCGCGGCATCGAGCTGAGCTCGACGGCGCTCACTCCGCGGCCTCAGACTCGCCGAGAAGGTTCAGTCCACCGAGGCCTTGTGCCACGGCTTCCATCGCCTGCTTGCGGTAGTCCGCCCGGATCTCGCGAACGCGCTCGAGGAGCGGATCGCGATTCGGGGTCGGCGCCTTGTGCCGGTTCGCGGGCATGATGCCCCGCTTCCGGTTCACATCGGCGTCGAGCTCGGCCTGGGCCTTCGCCTTGCGCGCGTCGTTGCCCTTGCGGGTCAACTCGGCACGCGTGGCGACGAGCTCCTCGTCCCGCAGATCCCGAAGGATCGGCAGGCGGACGTGGAAGCCCTCGGCTCGGAGCTTGCGCTGCTCCGCGAGGCAGGCCTGGATGTGGCCGTACCGCGCCTCCCTTGAAAGTCTCGCCATGCTGTCTCCGCGGGGTTTCTTGTGTTGGTCCACCCCATCTTGACCATGAACACATAACGCATAGCGCGTAACGTTCATAAGCAAGATGGAAGTCCGTCAGAGCTCTTGCGAGATGACGGACGAAGTAGCTGCGCTGGAGATTGGGCCCTATTTGGCCTGCCGTGTGGCCTACCTCCTTTCCGCACGACCACATCGGGTCGATTGGACCCGGGGGTGCATCCCCGGTTGGGTAGTCGAGAGACCTGACGGTCTTCCCAATCCCTTGGAACTTCATGCCGGGGGTTGCACGCCCTCGAACACTCGTTCCACGAAGGTGCGCCGCTGCTTTGCGCGCCTCCGTGCTATTTAAGGGATAGCTCCCCTCTCGATTCGCAAGATTCATGATCCTTGATCCCAGATCCGTGATCCCAGTTAGTCTCAGGGATCAAGGCTCAGGGATCTAGGTTCTGATTCTAGATTCTTGTGTGTCGAGAGGGGGTCCCGACAATCGTTTGCACGATGTCGGGAGAAGATGTGACCACGTAAAATTCGTTGTCACGAATCACGTGGTAAGCACGGGGTGCGGCGAGTGGGCAGGTTAACAAGCGCTCTTGGCTAACAGCTGGTCGCTCGGGGCTCAAGGCTCAGCGTCTTACGGCTGAATCCTGAAGGCTCCGATTCGTTACCAATGCCGTTGTCGTTGGCGTTCTTGTCGGGAGAAATCTCCCAACATCTCGTTTCCCCCTGCGGAGAAAATAGATGGTTTGCCTACACGCACTCGACCGTCCCGCGGCCAGCTCCCCTACTCACCCGCCGAAGCGAGCTTTCGGGGAACGGACTCTGTTGTGCGGCGCTTACGGGCGCCGCGCCGGGGCGGCGAGAGCTACGAGAGCTCGATCGCCGTCCGGTGGTTGGCCGTTTCCACGACGTCGTTGATCGCTTCGAAGCGATCGCGGAGCGCCTGGACCCTGGCAACCCGGGCCTGCTCGGTGAGCGCCGCCTTGTACACCGTCGACTTGGTCTTGGGGATGTTGCGCCCCGTGACCTCGTCGAACACGTACTCGGACGACTCCACCGTCTCCGCTCGCAGGTTGAGCTTCGGGAGCCATGCGAGATCCGCCTTGAGCTCCTGGAGCTCGCGGACCGCCTGGGCCAGGAAGACCTCGCGGCCCTCGATGGTGATGCGCGTCTGGGCGTTGGCCCGCGCGAACGCCGTCTCGAGGCGGACGATCTCCTTCTGGTGACCGGTGCGCAGCTCGCACTGCTCGGCGAAGACGAAGGACGGATCCTTGCCCTCGACCCAGGAGCTGGCGGCGGCCGCGCGCGCCTCCGCCTCGGCGAGAAGCCCCTTGAGCTTCTTCACGCGGCGGAGGGCCTGGGAGATCGTCATCGAACCGGTTGACTGTGTCATCTGGACTCCGTGGAGGCGGGGGGTTGTACAAACAGTGACGACTGTTTGTTGTCCCGCATTCCCTTGGACGCCGCATTAATTCGGCATCCGAGGGAACGCGGAAAGCCGCGTCCTTGGAGGTATTTGCGATGGGAAAGTTCTATGAACTTGGAAAATTCCAGAAGACCGCTCCCCTGTCCCTTCATCCCGATATACATCGGAATGTTCACCAATGATCTGCGTGGGATCGAGTTGCGAATCTTCCAGATAAAATGCTTGCGCATTTTAAAGAGGCCCCCGTCAGAGCCGTAATACGGCCTGAACGAATGCCTCCATGTATCGCCGGTGACGTCCGCCTGTCGCCAGGCATCAGCCATCCAACGTGTGACAAGCTAACACAGATCAGAAATATTGTCAAGGCCTGGCATTACAAAAACATGTATCCATCTAAAATAAGCCAAAAAACACTCACATAATGTCTAAAGATAGAGACAATAGTTGAGATGGGACATATGCTTTCCGTCACCCTGGCTCTTGACAAAAGCATGAAAGTGTGGTTAAATACACGCGCTAGATGAGGTCAAAAGCCTCGTCGGTATCGGGCCAAAAGCCCGGTGAACCCCGGTACAAGTAAGAAGGAGCCACGAACCCAATGAGCAACGGCTAGGAAAAACGTCGAAGGAAGGCACAGACCAACCGTCTACGTGAAACAAACGGCGTCACATAGTCATCTCTCACATCTCCGTGGAATCAGAGCGAACCGCAAACAGTGGCCGTTCTGATGAGGCCGACAACATCGCGTCGTCGCGATCGCTGATCTTCAAGGCCGCCACTACGGAGGTGACTCATGATCGGTGGCTAACTACTCGAGGCCCGCTAAGTACCGAAAGGGAACGGCGGGCCTCCTCTATTTTAGGAGCGGTCGAGGGTCGCTGCTTGCTTCATCGCGAGCTCAAACATGTTGCGGAGTGCTCCTGCGATATTCGGATTTTCGATAATGACGCTAAACACTTTACCTGAGAATGAAACGAACGCGACTTTATCATCGTAGAGAGTGATGTTTGCACGGAATGGTTGTGCGCCATGTGGGAGGCTATATCCTTTTTTTGCACGCGGTCGGGGCGATTTTTCAAAATACATCCCTTCGACTTCGGTGCGCGCGCGCTTTAATTCATTACGAACTGGTTCCAGATCTTTCGACGAGAGAAGTTCGTACATCGCATCCGTATCGGCAATCTCAAAAATCTTTTTCGGCTTGTTCTTTTGCACATCGGCCAAGTACGCGTGGATCGCCTCCTTCCCTTCGTACAGGCGCACAAGCGGCCTCGCTCCTCCGATTTGGAGTTCGAGCGCGGGGAGCGATCGTTCCAGATCAGAAATCTGTTCTTTCATCGCGTCGTCACGACGTTTCGCGTACGCCAGTAATTTTGATGGTGGTTCCGCAGTGAACAAGCGCTTCTTGCCTACCTGCACACTCGACATAAGACCGCGCTCCGTCATCGTTCCAATCGCGTCGTACACGGCCTGACGCGAGAGTCCCGTCTCTTTTGCAATATCTACGACGGTGCTTGAGCCCTTCTTGAGGGCCGCTTGATAGGTTTTGATCTCCCCATCGGCCACGCCGAGAAACTGCATGAAATGCGCGATGTCTTTCATAATCCTGATCATTATAGCGAGAGGCGTACATTGACGCCATGCCTGGGTTTGGGTATGATTCCTACCCCCGATCCTGGGGACGCACCTTAGAGGAGGCTTGGATGGACACGAGTGGATCAGAGGGTTCGCACGTCATCAACTTCGATCTACACAAGGCGGTCGTAGCTTACCGCGACGTGCTCATGGCCGAGGTATATCGCAAGTTTCACATCGAACGAGTGCCCACCGTCATCCGTCGCAACGGAGCGATCATCGAGGCGGGCGCATCCGTCTGGGGGTGCCTCTACAAGCTCATGACAGATCCGGTCCCGGGCATGCGGCCAACGGCTGAGTGCGCCTTTCGCTGGAGCGGAACGGTCGACGGCAAGCATCGCTCCGCCCTCTTCAAGGTCGAAGTGGTGAACGCAGACACGCTCCGCGTGCACGTGATCGATTACTGAGCCCCCTCTCTGCCCGCGAACGCACATCCCGACGGTACTCCGTCGGGATTTTCGTACCACCTCTCCCGTCGAGCTACACTCGACACCTTCTCCTTCAGAAGGAGAGGGCTAGGGAGAGGTGGTTACTGGCACACCGCGCACTCTTCATTCGCCAAGTCTCGCTGTTTGATCGCGACGGTTGCCATCCCATCGACGCGATCAATGCGATCCGCGTGAATCGGTGCAGCTGAGCGTGTGTAATAGAGACTCTTTACGCCGAGCTCCCAGGCCAGCATGTGCACCTCGTGGAGATATTTTCCAGAGATCGGCGTCGGGAAAAACAAGTTGATTGATTGCGCTTGATCGACGAACTTTTGACGGTCGGCGGCCTGTTGCACGATCTCTCGCATGTTCATCTCATACGCCGTGCGGAATACGGCTTTCTCCTCGTCCGAAAGGAACGGCAAGGTCATCACACTCCCCTTCGTCGCGATGATCTCTTTCCACGCTTCCTGCGTGTTATGTCCCTTCTGTTCTAACAACTTCTCCAAGTATTTATTTTTCACCAAGAAGCTGCCTGACAGGGTTTTTTGCAAATACGCGTTTCCCGAAATCGGCTCCACGCACGGCGATGCCTCACCGCAGATGAACGCGGTCGACGCCGTCGGTTGTACCGATGTGACGTACGAATTGCGTCGCACTCCCCCGTCCAAGGGCAACCCTCTCTCCTTCCCAAGACGTTCGGATGCCGCGTTCGCGTGCTTCTGGATATTCGAGAAGATCTCTTTGTTGATGTTCCGTGCGAGCACGCTTTCAAACGGTGCCATCTTTCCCATCAGATACCCGTGATAGCCCATGACGCCCAGCCCAATTGACCGCTCATGCTTGACGGAGTTGATGGCTTTCTTGAACTCCACCGGGTCCGCCATCTCGCAAAACGTGTCGAGGTTGTTATCAAGCGCCTTAACCGTCAAATAGGTGATCTCCTCGATCGAACTCTTCCACTCGTCATACTTCTCGAGATTCAAATTCCCGAGACAGCACACAGCCGTACGCTCTGCGTTCGTCGGTAACACGATCTCCGTGCATAAGTTGCTCTGGCGAACGGTCAACCCAAGTTTTTTGTGGTGCTCTGGCAACGCTCGATTCACCGTGTCGATGAAGAGCATGTACGGCTCCCCCGTTTCCGCGCGCATGGTGAGAATGCGGCGCCACATTTCAAGAGCATTGAGCTTTCTTGTCGTTGTTCCATAATGCGGATCGATCAAATCGTACTCCCGATTCTCCTTCACGGCTTTCATGAACTCGTCCGTGATCACGATTCCATTGTTCAAATTTAAGCACTTGCGATCCATATCACCGCCGGTCGGCTTGCGCATCTCCAAAAAGTCCTCGATGTCTGGATGATCGATACGAAGGTATGCTGCGGCGGCGCCACGTCGTGTCGAGTTGCGTGAGACAGCGAGCGTTTCCGAGTCCATGATCTTGAGGAAAGGAATGACGCCAGACGACTTGAGTCCAGACGCCTTGAGCGGCGCGTTCTGTCCTCGGAGCTGCGACCAGTCTGTGCCAATTCCACCGCCGTATTTGGCGAGGAACGCGTTCTCACGATAAATATCGAAAATTCCTTCCAGTGTATCCGGCACGGTGTTCAGAAAGCAGGAAATCGGCAAGCCTTTCTTCGTTCCGACATTCATGAGAACGGGCGTCGCGGGGATGAACCATTGTCGGCTCATGATGTCGTAGAGTCTGTGGGCGAACTCCTTGTCGCCACGAGCCATGCCGGTCGCAACACGTGCGAAAAATGTTTGCGGATTCTCAAGAATCTTGCCGTCGTCGTCACGCAAAAAATATCGGTCACGCAAATTCTCGAGGCCAAAATAGCTGATCAACTTCGACCGATCGTGCTCCAGCACAATGGACGCCTGAATACCTTTATCGGCAACGTAGTGTGGCGAATCCCAGCTCGAGCGCGTCTCCGTTTGCGCGGTGATTTCGTCTAGCAAAAGGTCGCGCGCTGCGACAAGATCGTTCTGCGAGAGGGCGTCGATAATGCTCGCGTAGGCCATAAGGTTCGAGTGCCGCGTGTTGCGTGTGTTGTGATGTATGAGTTAGGTCCAATCCTCCACGACGGATCCCTTGGAGTATTCCGTCGCGCGATTCTCGAAGAAGTTCGTATGCTCTTTTGCGTTCACCATGATATCAAGCCAGCCGAGCGGATTACCCACATGATAGAGTTTGTCGAGCCCAAGGTCGTTCAGACGCTTGTCCGCTGTGAAGCGGATGTACTGTTTGACCTCGGCCCCCTTGAGACCGGTGACGTCCCCCATCGAAAAGCAGGTGTCGATGAAATGATCCTCGAGCTTCACCATCTGTTCGCAGGATGCATAGAGCTTTCGTTTCAGCTCATCGGTCCACAGGTGCCTATTTTCCGCCATCAGGTCACGAAACAAACGGCACACGCCCATGGAGTGCAACGTTTCATCGCGAATACTCCACGTCACAATCTGTCCGACGCCTTTCAGTTTTCCGATGCGCGGGAAGTTCATTAAAATTGCAAATGAGGCAAAGAGGCTCACGCCCTCCATGAATGCGCCGAAGACGGCGAGGTTTATCGCGAGCTCCTCCACCGAGCGTACGTCGAACGTTTGGATATAATCGTATTTGTTCCTCATCGATTCGTACTCGAGAAAAGCTGAGTACTCCTTCTCAGGCAAGCCGAGTGAGTCGTTGAGATACGAATACGCCCAGACATGCGTGCTCTCCATGGATGCGAAGCTCGAAAGCATCATCTTGATCTCCGGCTTCGGGAACGCCGGGATCAATTTTGTGTTGTAATTGTTGTTGACCTCGATATCGCCCTGCGTAAAGAAGCGCAAAATCTGCGTCACTAAACTCTTCTCTTCTGGTGCCAAACGGAATCGATAGTCAGAGATATCAGACTCCATAGGAACTTCCGTCGGCAACCAATGCGCCTGATTCTGTTTCTGAAAATATTCAAAATAATGTGGATACTCAAGCGGCCGGTAGAAAGGCCGGTGCGTCAGGATCGGACTTGCGCCAAAAAGTGGGTTCATACGGGAGAAAGGGCGGATCGTTATCGTCGATTACACAAGAGGCATGTCCATGCTGTGCAACAACGTGGAGGAACTTCGGGCCGGCGCTGCGTTCGCCTCCCCTTCGTGGTAGATCCCAACCGTCTGACGCTCTTCTGGAGTGAGAAACTTGAGGGCTAGCCAGCGGAAAATGTAGTCTACGATAGATTTGGCTTGTGGGATATTCGGGTTTTGCGTCGTGCCAGACGGCTCGTATTTCGCGTGGGCAAATTTGTTGACAAGCACTTTGAGTGGCACGCCATACTGCAACGAGATCGAGATCGCCGTCGCGAACGAGTCGACGAGCCCGCTAATGGCCGTTCCCTCTTTGCTCATCGTGATAAAAATTTCTCCTGGCTGTCCGTCTTCATACAGCCCGACGGTGAGATATCCCTCGGTCGAACCGATGTGGAATTTATGGATCAACGCCTTCCGCTCGTCGGAGAGTCGACGGCGGCGCGGGATAAAGGCCTCGTTCGTGGAGAGGGAGGGATGCATAGCTAAATGAAATGAGATGTCAGAACTTAGATGTCAGCAGTCTAAATACAAAACCTCGCAGTCGAAAGTCAGAAAGTCCTTAAAGTCGAAAGCATGCTGAAGCACGATCGAGGGGATCGCTTGGGCTACACCTACCTGCTCAATTCCGATTGGAATCGAGCATTAGCGCGCGGTAGATGCGTCCGAGGCGACCCGACCACTACATATAGTGGCCTAAAAGCGATTATACCACAACATATAGTGGTCGAGGCGTCTCCCAGAGGTCTCAATTGTGGATATCCTCCTCCCATAACCCATAGCGCGTAACGCATAGCCTGCGACCCGTCATCCGTGACACGAGCCTGGAACGTGTAACCCGAGGTCCGATGATGTGCGTTACGCGTTACGCGTTCAGGTTATAGACCCAAGGTCAGGTTAATGGACGGTCGTGCGGCGGGTTCGGGGAGTTCGATGGGGAGCGGAATCTCTTGCCGCTGCCCCTGTCGGTTATTGAACGCCACCAGCCCGTTCACGAGCGCGTGCTCGTATACCTCCTTCGTGATCTTCACGTCTTGAAGGCAGTACTCGCGCAACTTGTCTATTTCCCCCTTCTTCCAGTACTCAACGGCCATGAGTCCATGGCCGCTTTTCCCGACCCCGAGCGTCGCTTGCGCGACGTCGTCGAGCTTGATGCGAAAGCCGAGGCGCCGTTCTATCTCCACGAGGAGATCGAGGGTGGGCAACTGCATCATGTTCCCTGAGTAGTAGGTTTGCAAGCACGGGTAATCGAACCCAATTAAGTTGTACCCGACGATACGATCTGCCCGTTCGAGACGTGGCCAAAGTTTGGGTAAATCAGGCTCAAGAAAGGCCTCGTACGAGTCCGTTTCGTAGAAATAGACTCCCACGAGCGAGACCTTGAGCAGGGCTGGGTTATACGCACCAACATCCTGAAACGTATTTTGCGTTTCAATATCGAGAACGATTTCGCGTCGCATAGAAAACGCGGTTGAGAATACCATATACGTTTAGATTCAAGAAAAGCACGCTTTCCATTGACTTTTTTCTGATATTTTTGTATATCGATCATGGAGGTTGTGGATGACCGAGGGTCGTTTGCCCCAGTGCCTCGTTTTCGCCGGCGCTCCTTTCACTCACGATCCGCCTCGTCAGGCGGACCCACTTCGATCAGCGTTCATGGAACTCCTGAACCAGGCCCTCGACGATGGCCCGTCGCGCGGGACTATCAAGATCTATTGGTTCGCTGACATGGACGAACTCCTTCGCGATCTGAGCAGTCTGAGTCTCGTCGCGCCGAATCCTGAAGAGATCGCCTTCGTTCTTTTTTCGGACCGATCTGGTCTGAGCCACCTGCAACGCATGGTGAACTCGCTCGAGTCCCGGCGCCCGGAGTGCGTGCGTTCTCTGAAGG
>CAYGDS010000030.1:0-9380 GCA_964348595.1 uncultured Gammaproteobacteria bacterium
GGAGCCGCCTCGCGGATTCGAACCGCGGACCTACTGTTTACAAAACAGTTGCTCTACCGCTGAGCTAAGGCGGCGCGGGAGGCAGCGTAGTTAGCGGCCGGTATCGTGCCATGGATCGAGGGAGGAGTCAATAGAACGTGATCCGTGGGCCTTTTCAAATACACCATCCAGTTGTTATGCTTGACTCTGTATGCCTACTCTCGAATCCTTGCCACCCAAGCACGAAGGAGCGCCAAGAACCCCAGAGACCCCTCGAGCAAAGCAACCCTCAAAGGAGGCGCGTCGTCAGGCGTTGCAAGAAAGGCGAGCGGAGGAGGCACGGGTTGCCAAAGAGGATGCCGATATCGCGATACTCATCCAACAGGAAATCGCGGGGGGCGATATCGCAGGGAAGTTGCCCTTGGAGGCCGGAGAGTTTGGTCCAAAGCAGGAACGTCAACCTACCCAAACACGAGCCGTTGATGTCACCGAGGCGCTCAACATCCTGAGCGACCCTGAACGAGCAAAAGCGATTTACCTCCGCCAAAAAGCAGGCGAGATTGGCGAAGTCATTGGTGATGAAATTGATCGGATTACTTCAGCCGACGAGCTCGCACGACAGGCGCAGGCAACTACCGCAAAGAAATACGTGCCGAAACGACGTTCGGCTAGTTAAATCCGCGCCCTTGCTACAAACTCGTCATCTGCGTATCCGGTACTGACAGGCGTGGTTGCTCGATGTAGGTTTTGACCGGGGTGCCGACGTCGGCCCATCCGTAGATCCACTCGGCGTTGGTGTTGTGGAGATTCACGCAGCCGTGACTCATGCGACGCCCAAAATTATTGTGCCAGTACGTTCCGTGGATATTGTACGGCCCCTTGATCTGCAAGTTCCATTTCACGTTGGGAAGATCGTAGTTGTCCGGATGGCCTATGCCGTACACCCAACGATAGCGCTTCACCGGCGTTTTTTTGAGAACCGTCGTTTCCATGATCGGAGTCGGATATTTGTAGGTACCGGTGGACACGAGGAAGGTGCGAGCGATTCTTCCGCGTTCATATGCGTAGAGACGTTGTTCTTTGACGCTCACGTGAATCGCTTTTTCTTGATCGAGCGGACCGACCACGGAAGGCGCAAGCGGCACGGTGATGAGCTCGCTTGAACCATCGCCATCGATGTCCGCAGAAGCCGCTGAAACTGCGCCGCGATAGGCTGGGTCCATGACGAGCAGCCGTGCACGCTCTTCACCGGCTCGATTGTAAACACGCAAATCTGCAGCGGATCCGCCATTTGGCGTGACCACGATTTCGTCGTTTCCATCGCCGTCGTGATCGAAACCCGCGAGAAGCACGCCGTGCTTCCATCCAGGACTGTAGGCACGGAATTCATGTTCGTACACAAAGAGCCCGTCGCGCCAGGCAAAGAGACGCACGATCGGGTCGTGCCATCCTTCGACGGAGACAGCGAGGCGCGGGCCTGAAGCAGTTTTGAGCAAGGTGATCGTGAGTCCGTCACGCGTGCCATCGTCGAAAGCAAAGAAGTCGCCGTGCAAGGGCGTGAAATCCCCGCGCCAGATGCGCACATGTGCACCACCCCCGAAGCCTGGCGCTGTTACGATCTCGGCTTTCCCATCACCATCGAGATCGCCTACCGCGACACGGATCCCGCTACGCAATTTACCCGCGTACGCGAGAAACCCGTTGGGCTTGGTGAAGCTGCCGTCGGCGCGGAACCGACGGACGAGCGGCTCCATGCCAGGGCCCGGGGAAGTGACGATCTCCCCGATGCCGTCGCCGTCGAGATCACCTACTGCGACACGCACACCTCCCTTAAAATCTTTCGCATACGCGAAGAATGAGGCGCGGCGGCTCCCGTCGGATCCAAGCACCTGCACTTCAGGAAGTGACCCTGCCCCCGCACCAACGACGATTTCCTGCGTGCCATCACCATCGAGGTCGCCGATCGCGAGATGCCCGCCAGTTTTTTGCTGAGGCGTGAATATCGGCCATCGCACGCGCGAGGAAAGATCCCGATTCCATACCGTCACTTCGGCCGGACGCGCGGCCTCTACCCGCGGGGCCGGAAGCACGGCCATAACCTGGGCCTTTCCCGCCATGGGAAGAAGGCTGAGGACAATCGTGGACGCGGTGACGATCCAACGGTTCATGCAGGCATCTTACCTACGAATACCCCCCATCTCAAGCGGCTACTTCTTTTCGAGATTCAATGACGCGGAATTGATGCAGAAACGCTTTCCACCATGTTCCGCCGGACCGTCGTCAAAAACATGGCCGAGATGTCCGCCGCATTTGGCGCAGCGGACCTCGATACGATGCATTCCGTAGCCTTCGTCGTCGTGAAACGTGATGCGATCGCCGCCCGCAGCTGCGAAGAAGGCGGGCCACCCGCAGCCTGAGTCGTATTTCGCATCGGACGAGAAGAGGTCACTCCCACATGCGGCACACTTGTACATCCCCTTCGCCGTCTCGTGTTCGTAAATACCTGTGAATGCCGGCTCTGTCCCTTTCTCGCGCAGCACGCGATACTGCTCGGGCGTCAGAATCTTTTTCCACTCAGATTCGGTTTTCGTCATCATAGAGATTGAAGTCAAATATCAGATGTCAGATGTCAGATGTCAGAACTCAGATGGTAACTGTCTTGGATTAAACCCTATCCCATTCATCTTTACCAACTCCAGCATCTCTGGCGATCTTTGAAACTAGGCCAGCGCTAATATCCGACCCATGATCTGACGGAATGCGAAGTTTTAAGCTCCCCTTCACCATGAACGGATGCTTCGAGCCCCAAACTGGCCCGTGAAAACCGCATGCAGCCAATCGTCGAACGAGTTCCTTCCAGGCCAGCGCTCTAGGCATACTCCCGATCGCCCGTTTTTGCGGCAGGACGGACATCGGTCAAGCCAGTTATTTCGTCACCATCTTTCAACTTGAGCAATAACCAATCCTCCAGGACTTCTTGCAGCTCTTTGCGACACGTTTCGAGCGTCGCTCCGTTTGCCCAGATACCCTCAAGTGAGGGGATGGACGCATAAAACGTCCCGTCCTCTAAGAGTTCGTATTTCGCTTTGCCCAGTGAAGAGGAAATGAAGTCAGAGATCATATTCACAGAGTACCATCTCACAGGTTGCTTGCAACTCTGGTTCAGACGTCCAACTTCTGACATCAGAGCTCTGGCATCTGACATCGATATCAGGCTTCTCGCAACCGATCCGGCAAATCCGAAATGATTCCGTCAACGTGGCATTTGCGTAGACGACGGATCTCGCGGGACGTGTTGACCGTCCACGGGATGACGCAAAAATCCATGCCGTGCATGCGCTCGACGAAACGCCGCGTGACGAATCGCGACTGACAATGGATCGAATACGCATTCACGGATGCCGCAAAGCGGCGAAAGTGCCACGGACGCCCGCGGAGGAGGAGCCCGATGCGGACAGTCGGATGCGCGCGTCGGAGCGCCGCAAGCTCACGCTTCTTAAAACTCGAGACGAGGATATCCTCCGGCCGCCAACCGGATTTGCGCACCGCCATGTCGACGATATGCGCGACGTGTTTACCGGTTCCTTTGCCCTTCAGTTCGATGTTGATCTTCGCGCGGCCACGGGCGAGTGCAAGAACTTCTTCGAGCGTCGGCAATCGTTCGCCGAGACCCGCATCCAGACTCTTGAGGTGTTTAAGTTTGAACGATGAGACTTTCCCTTCGCCATCCGTGGTTCGATCGACAGTGTCATCATGGATGACGATCACGTCGCCGGATTTGCATACGTGGACGTCCATCTCGATCATGTCGACGCCGAGCGCGATCGCGCGTTCGAATGAACGCAGCGTATTCTCTGGCTCATAGCCTGCGGCGCCACGATGTCCGATCTTGAGCATGGGGAAGATTGTACTTGAAATCGTGGAGAAGAGCACCTGGCGTCACGGGGCACGTAAAAACACGCTTTGGGGCGTGTTTTTACGTGGTGGGCAGAGAAGGATTCGATCCTTGTCGATGGCGGGATCCCGCTTGGCCGATTATCGGGATTGATCACGTGAAGCCTTTTGCTCCTCGCGAAAAAACCACGTGTCGGGTCTACCAATGTCGTACAGGCCTGTCCTTTGATCCCTAGGTTTGAGATCATCCTGGTTCTGCAGATCTCGAAGTTGTTTGCCTAATTCATTGACAAGGTCTTCACCGAAGCGCCCATGTAGGTCATTTTTTAACTGATTGGCCAGTTCTCCAATCGTCCTTTGTTCCTCTTGACGATGGGAGAGCTCCTTTCTGTAGCGTTCAACTTTCTTTTCACTGCCTTCTTCTTGACTCGACTGGAGAGCATCGTCAGCCGCGATAATAGAATCCGCTAGACCGTTGAACATTCCGTAGAGCCCATGCAGTTTCAACACATCCATCGCTAAAATAAATTGTTTCTCTGCTGGCATCTCCTGGTAGGCCTCCTTGACGTGTTTTTGTTCAGATTTTTTAGGGTTATCTCGCTGTTTTTCAAAACCTGATCTCATAGTTGCTCAATTATGGATTAGTACCTGAAGTAGCTTAGCAGGTACTCGTAACAGTTCAAAGTACTCCACTTTTCGATTGGAGTTGCATGAACCCAGCTAACGCTTGGGTAATTACGTGGTGGGTAGACAAGGATTGGAATCCCGCCGATGACGGGATTCCGTTTGCTGATCTAACGTAAAAACACCCCGACGTACGTCGGGGTGTTTTTACGTTAGATCAGCAAACGGAATCCCGTCATCGGCGGGATTCCAATCCTTGTCTACCCACCACGTAATTACCCAAGCGTTAGCTGGGTTCATGCAACTCCAATCGAAAAGTGGAGTACTTTGAACTGTTACGAGTACCTGCTAAGCTACTTCAGGTACTAATCCATAATTGAGCAACTATGAGATCAGGTTTTGAAAAACAGCGAGATAACCCTAAAAAATCTGAACAAAAACACGTCAAGGAGGCCTACCAGGAGATGCCAGCAGAGAAACAATTTATTTTAGCGATGGATGTGTTGAAACTGCATGGGCTCTACGGAATGTTCAACGGTCTAGCGGATTCTATTATCGCGGCTGACGATGCTCTCCAGTCGAGTCAAGAAGAAGGCAGTGAAAAGAAAGTTGAACGCTACAGAAAGGAGCTCTCCCATCGTCAAGAGGAACAAAGGACGATTGGAGAACTGGCCAATCAGTTAAAAAATGACCTACATGGGCGCTTCGGTGAAGACCTTGTCAATGAATTAGGCAAACAACTTCGAGATCTGCAGAACCAGGATGATCTCAAACCTAGGGATCAAAGGACAGGCCTGTACGACATTGGTAGACCCGACACGTGGTTTTTTCGCGAGGAGCAAAAGGCTTCACGTGATCAATCCCGATAATCGGCCAAGCGGGATCCCGCCATCGACAAGGATCGAATCCTTCTCTGCCCACCACGTAAAAACACGCCCCAAAGCGTGTTTTTACGTGCCCCGTGACGCCAGGTGCTCTTCTCCACGATTTCAAGTACAATCTTCCCCATGCTCAAGATCGGACATCGTGGCGCCGCAGGCTATGAGCCAGAGAATACGCTGCGTTCATTCGAACGCGCGATCGCGCTCGGCGTCGACATGATCGAGATGGACGTCCACGTATGCAAATCCGGCGACGTGATCGTCATCCATGATGACACTGTCGATCGAACCACGGATGGCGAAGGGAAAGTCTCATCGTTCAAACTTAAACACCTCAAGAGTCTGGATGCGGGTCTCGGCGAACGATTGCCGACGCTCGAAGAAGTTCTTGCACTCGCCCGTGGCCGCGCGAAGATCAACATCGAACTGAAGGGCAAAGGAACCGGTAAACACGTCGCGCATATCGTCGACATGGCGGTGCGCAAATCCGGTTGGCGGCCGGAGGATATCCTCGTCTCGAGTTTTAAGAAGCGTGAGCTTGCGGCGCTCCGACGCGCGCATCCGACTGTCCGCATCGGGCTCCTCCTCCGCGGGCGTCCGTGGCACTTTCGCCGCTTTGCGGCATCCGTGAATGCGTATTCGATCCATTGTCAGTCGCGATTCGTCACGCGGCGTTTCGTCGAGCGCATGCACGGCATGGATTTTTGCGTCATCCCGTGGACGGTCAACACGTCCCGCGAGATCCGTCGTCTACGCAAATGCCACGTTGACGGAATCATTTCGGATTTGCCGGATCGGTTGCGAGAAGCCTGATATCGATGTCAGATGCCAGAGCTCTGATGTCAGAAGTTGGACGTCTGAACCAGAGTTGCAAGCAACCTGTGAGATGGTACTCTGTGAATATGATCTCTGACTTCATTTCCTCTTCACTGGGCAAAGCGAAATACGAACTCTTAGAGGACGGGACGTTTTATGCGTCCATCCCCTCACTTGAGGGTATCTGGGCAAACGGAGCGACGCTCGAAACGTGTCGCAAAGAGCTGCAAGAAGTCCTGGAGGATTGGTTATTGCTCAAGTTGAAAGATGGTGACGAAATAACTGGCTTGACCGATGTCCGTCCTGCCGCAAAAACGGGCGATCGGGAGTATGCCTAGAGCGCTGGCCTGGAAGGAACTCGTTCGACGATTGGCTGCATGCGGTTTTCACGGGCCAGTTTGGGGCTCGAAGCATCCGTTCATGGTGAAGGGGAGCTTAAAACTTCGCATTCCGTCAGATCATGGGTCGGATATTAGCGCTGGCCTAGTTTCAAAGATCGCCAGAGATGCTGGAGTTGGTAAAGATGAATGGGATAGGGTTTAATCCAAGACAGTTACCATCTGAGTTCTGACATCTGACATCTGACATCTGATATTTGACTTCAATCTCTATGATGACGAAAACCGAATCTGAGTGGAAAAAGATTCTGACGCCCGAGCAGTATCGCGTGCTGCGCGAGAAAGGGACAGAGCCGGCATTCACAGGTATTTACGAACACGAGACGGCGAAGGGGATGTACAAGTGTGCCGCATGTGGGAGTGACCTCTTCTCGTCCGATGCGAAATACGACTCAGGCTGCGGGTGGCCCGCCTTCTTCGCAGCTGCGGGCGGCGATCGCATCACGTTTCACGACGACGAAGGCTACGGAATGCATCGTATCGAGGTCCGCTGCGCCAAATGCGGCGGACATCTCGGCCATGTTTTTGACGACGGTCCGGCGGAACATGGTGGAAAGCGTTTCTGCATCAATTCCGCGTCATTGAATCTCGAAAAGAAGTAGCCGCTTGAGATGGGGGGTATTCGTAGGTAAGATGCCTGCATGAACCGTTGGATCGTCACCGCGTCCACGATTGTCCTCAGCCTTCTTCCCATGGCGGGAAAGGCCCAGGTTATGGCCGTGCTTCCGGCCCCGCGGGTAGAGGCCGCGCGTCCGGCCGAAGTGACGGTATGGAATCGGGATCTTTCCTCGCGCGTGCGATGGCCGATATTCACGCCTCAGCAAAAAACTGGCGGGCATCTCGCGATCGGCGACCTCGATGGTGATGGCACGCAGGAAATCGTCGTTGGTGCGGGGGCAGGGTCACTTCCTGAAGTGCAGGTGCTTGGATCCGACGGGAGCCGCCGCGCCTCATTCTTCGCGTATGCGAAAGATTTTAAGGGAGGTGTGCGTGTCGCAGTAGGTGATCTCGACGGCGACGGCATCGGGGAGATCGTCACTTCCCCGGGCCCTGGCATGGAGCCGCTCGTCCGTCGGTTCCGCGCCGACGGCAGCTTCACCAAGCCCAACGGGTTTCTCGCGTACGCGGGTAAATTGCGTAGCGGGATCCGTGTCGCGGTAGGCGATCTCGATGGTGATGGGAAAGCCGAGATCGTAACAGCGCCAGGCTTCGGGGGTGGTGCACATGTGCGCATCTGGCGCGGGGATTTCACGCCCTTGCACGGCGACTTCTTTGCTTTCGACGATGGCACGCGTGACGGACTCACGATCACCTTGCTCAAAACTGCTTCAGGCCCGCGCCTCGCTGTCTCCGTCGAAGGATGGCACGACCCGATCGTGCGTCTCTTTGCCTGGCGCGACGGGCTCTTTGTGTACGAACATGAATTCCGTGCCTACAGTCCTGGATGGAAGCACGGCGTGCTTCTCGCGGGTTTCGATCACGACGGCGATGGAAACGACGAAATCGTGGTCACGCCAAATGGCGGATCCGCTGCAGATTTGCGTGTTTACAATCGAGCCGGTGAAGAGCGTGCACGGCTGCTCGTCATGGACCCAGCCTATCGCGGCGCAGTTTCAGCGGCTTCTGCGGACATCGATGGCGATGGTTCAAGCGAGCTCATCACCGTGCCGCTTGCGCCTTCCGTGGTCGGTCCGCTCGATCAAGAAAAAGCGATTCACGTGAGCGTCAAAGAACAACGTCTCTACGCATATGAACGCGGAAGAATCGCTCGCACCTTCCTCGTGTCCACCGGTACCTACAAATATCCGACTCCGATCATGGAAACGACGGTTCTCAAAAAAACGCCGGTGAAGCGCTATCGTTGGGTGTACGGCATAGGCCATCCGGACAACTACGATCTTCCCAACGTGAAATGGAACTTGCAGATCAAGGGGCCGTACAATATCCACGGAACGTACTGGCACAATAATTTTGGGCGTCGCATGAGTCACGGCTGCGTGAATCTCCACAACACCAACGCCGAGTGGATCTACGGATGGGCCGACGTCGGCACCCCGGTCAAAACCTACATCGAGCAACCACGCCTGTCAGTACCGGATACGCAGATGACGAGTTTGTAGCAAGGGCGCGGATTTAACTAGCCGAACGTCGTTTCGGCACGTATTTCTTTGCGGTAGTTGCCTGCGCCTGTCGTGCGAGCTCGTCGGCTGAAGTAATCCGATCAATTTCATCACCAATGACTTCGCCAATCTCGCCTGCTTTTTGGCGGAGGTAAATCGCTTTTGCTCGTTCAGGGTCGCTCAGGATGTTGAGCGCCTCGGTGACATCAACGGCTCGTGTTTGGGTAGGTTGACGTTCCTGCTTTGGACCAAACTCTCCGGCCTCCAAGGGCAACTTCCCTGCGATATCGCCCCCCGCGATTTCCTGTTGGATGAGTATCGCGATATCGGCATCCTCTTTGGCAACCCGTGCCTCCTCCGCTCGCCTTTCTTGCAACGCCTGACGACGCGCCTCCTTTGAGGGTTGCTTTGCTCGAGGGGTCTCTGGGGTTCTTGGCGCTCCTTCGTGCTTGGGTGGCAAGGATTCGAGAGTAGGCATACAGAGTCAAGCATAACAACTGGATGGTGTATTTGAAAAGGCCCACGGATCACGTTCTATTGACTCCTCCCTCGATCCATGGCACGATACCGGCCGCTAACTACGCTGCCTCCCGCGCCGCCTTAGCTCAGCGGTAGAGCAACTGTTTTGTAAACAGTAGGTCCGCGGTTCGAATCCGCGAGGCGGCTCC
>CAYGDS010000031.1:0-9184 GCA_964348595.1 uncultured Gammaproteobacteria bacterium
CCACTATGAAACGTCTCCTTATCACTTCGTCCGCTCTCCTTCTCCTCGGCGCCGGCTGTTCCAATAACATCACGGTCACGACGCCACCCGTCGAGCCAACTCCCGTCGCGGCACCAGAGCCGAAGCCTGAGGAACCGAAGGCCGAACCTGTCTCATCAACCGAACCAACCACACCAGCTATGAAAACCCTCTCCTTCCCCGGCATCACGGACGCGAAAGAAGTTAGCAAGAACGTCCGCATTAAAACCACGCTCGGCGATATCGTGATCCAGGTCATGCCGGATCAGGGCCCGAACGCCGCGTCGAACTTCGTGTATCTCGTGAAAGAAGGATTTTATACCGGCACGATTTTCCACCGCGTGATCCCGGGCTTCATGATCCAGGGTGGCGATCCGACGGGCACGGGTATGGGCGGACCAGGGTATCAATTTCCGAACGACGATGTGAAGGTCCCGTACAACAAGGGAATCGTCGCGATGGCGAACGCCGGTCGTGACACCAACGGCTCACAGTTCTTCATCATGGTCGAGAATTATCCTCTTCCGCCGGACTATTCCATCTTTGGCAAAGTCGTTTCCGGTCAGGACGTTGCGGACAAGATCGCAACACAGGCTCGCGATCGCAATGATCGGCCCGCGAGCGAGGTGAAGATGGAGAGCGTGACAATTGAATAAATCTCGGGTACGATCGCCCCATGAACAAACGTACCGCGAGGGCACTCGCGATCGCCGTCGGTGTGGTCGGTTTTTCGATCACCATCCTCTTTTTCATGCGCGGTCCCGCCCGTGATCTCGCGTATGAACTTGGTCGACCTGAGGTGCCGATCGCGCAAGGGTATCTTGCGCCGACGACAACCATCGCTGCACCGACCCCAAAGAAACCATCGTCCACCACAAACGCTGTGCAAGATCCATTGGCGTGGAGCGGCACGATTCCATCACAGTTGAATCTCGACGTGCCATTTCTGCTCCAAGCACCCAAGCAAAACTGGGTCCAGCCATTCGAGGATGCATGCGAAGAGGCTGCGCTCATCATGGTCGATGCCTATTACGACGGGCGTAAGGCCGACTATGAACCCGACGAGGGCATCAAAGCGATTCTTGAGGTCGTCGCATTTGAGGACAAGGAATACGGTTACAATAAAGATACGAACGCCGACGAAGTCGCGAATACCGCGAAAGAGTATTTTGGATATCGGAGAGCACTCGTGCGTGAGGCAACCGAGTCCTCCATCAAGTCGGCGCTCACGAATGGATACCCTGTCATCGTCCCGGCGTACGGGAAGGCGCTGCTTAATCCAAACTTTCGAAATGGGGGACCGGAGTACCACATGCTTGTCATCAAAGGATGGACGAAGGACGGCAAGTGGATCACGAACGATCCGGGCACGCGACGCGGACCTGACTATATCTACGGGAAGCAGCTCTTGCTCGATGCGATCCATGATTTTAACGCGGAAGACATGACGCTTGGCCGTAAAGTGATGATTGTCTTGCTCCCTCGTTAACCAACTCCCTCGGTACGTGTACCATGGAGCCGTATGCCAACCCCGAAGACAAAAAAGCCTAATGCCGCGCGACCGACGACCGACGGCATGACCATTCGGCTCGCGCTCTTCACGGCCATGGTGATGACGCTCACGTTCGGGCTGGTCTTTGTTTGGTCCAAAATCATCGAGAAGCCAGCTCCCGTGACGCCGACCCCGGTCGTCCCAGCCGTCGTGCCGGCACCCGTCTTGCCAGAACCGGATCCAACACCAGAACCTTATCTCACGACCCCACTTCGCGAGCGTCCAGCAGGGATGATCTGTGACGAGTTGAATTACATCTGCATCGAGGAAGCCGCCTCAAGCACCTTGCTCACGAGCCCGTTCATCATAAAGGGGAATGGCAGTGCGTTTGAGAATCACATTAATTGGCGGCTGCTTGATGGCAACGGTCAAGAAATTGAAAAAGGATTTGTGATGGCCCAGCCCCAAGTTGAATACGGTCCCGGCGACTTCACGATCCGCGCCTTCATCACGTCCGTCCCGAAGACGGAGATGGGCACGCTTGAGGCTCTCGAGTATTCAGCAAAAGATGGAGAGCCAATCAATGTCGCAAAGGTTCCGGTGCGGCTGCCTAGTCAGACGATGATCGTGCGGTACTTTGCAAAGCCACCCGGAGGATCGACCACGGAAAAGTTTGAGATAGCATGTGACGAAGTTGCGGTGCACGAAGCCACGGTACCAAGAGGCGCTTTACCGGTTGAAACGAGTCTTCGTTATCTTTTAGCGAGAGAACTTTGGGAGAGTCTGGACCGCTACAGCGCCATCCCAGAAGGCACCCGTCTCATCTCCCTCAATGTCTCCGGCGGTACTGCCACGGCCGTGTTCAGTCCGGAGCTCGAGAATTACGGTGGCGGGTCATGTAATGTTGAGGCCATCCGTGCGCAGATCGAGTCGACCTTGAAGCAGTTCTCCTCCGTCAAAAACGTCGTGATTGCCGTCGAAGGGAAGAAGCCGGAAGAAACGTTGCAACCATAACCTATGTACTCACTGGTCGTTATCGGAACCTTGGCCGGGTTTGCCGCCGGGGCACTTGGATTATTCCTATCATATGTCGCCCCCATGTTCGGAGCGGGCAACTTTATCGCCGAGACGCCGGAATCGATCGTGCTCGGTCGCAAGCTCTCGCGCCGCGAATCGCATGTAACAGGCATGCTGCTGCACCTCATCGCGTCGGGCTTCTTTGGCTTTCTCTACGCGTGGGCCGTTCAAACGGGGTTCGTGTCCGGGTTTACGATCATCGGGATCCTCGTGTGGAGTCTCCTCCTCACACTATTCGCGGGGCTCGTGCTCATGCCGCTTGAAGTCCACGGCCTCTTCGGTCGTAGGCACGACGCCTGGTTCATGGCGGATGCCATGCTCGCACATCTTCTCTGGGGCTTCGCGTATCTCGCGCTCGTGCGCCTATGGCTCGTGGGATGATATACAGCCGCATGTACGCGGCCGTCGCCGTTCTTGCTGGCTGTGCGGCGTGGACCATTGTCGTTCTCTCGACCCTCGTGCCCACGGTCGAGTCTCTCACGGTCGACACGGGAGCCATCTCGGTCTCAACCACGATCGTCGAAACCGGTACGCTCATCGACGGAGCGCGAGCGACCGTACTTGCGGATGGGAGCGCGCGACTCCTCATCGTCGGAGACATCATGCTGGATCGTAACGTTGCTCGTCGTACAAGGGAGTCTGGCAATCCCGCGTACCCCTTTGCGAAACTTCCACCCGGGTGGTTCGCATCGTATGATTACGCGATCGCCAATCTCGAGGGGCCGGTGACTGACCGCCGTCGATCTCCGGAGAAGACGATTGATTTTCTCTTCGATCCAACCGTGATCCCGGTTCTGCAAGCCCAAGGCCTCGACGCCTTCTCGCAGGCAAATAATCATGCGCTTGATCAAGGAAACGCCGGGTACGGAGATTCCGTGCGACGTCTGCGCGAGGCGGGCTTCCTCGTCTTCGGCCACCAAGTTGCCGATGATGCCATCGCCCTTGCGACCACGACGTTACGCGCTACGCGTTATGCGTTTGTTGGTTACAACACGACGGACAATCCGTTGAACCGAGAGGAGGCAGCCCCCGTCATCGCGAGCGCGAAAGGGGAGGCCGATATCGTCATCGCATATCTGCACTGGGGAAACGAATATCGCAACAGACCGGATGCCTCGAGCGTCGAGCTCGCCCATTGGCTCATCGACCAGGGCGTCGACGTGGTCATCGGCGGTCATCCGCATTGGACGCAGGGCTTCTCTGTCTACAAGGGCAAGCCCATCGCCTGGTCACTCGGTAATTTCATCTTCGATCAAGATTTTTCCCTCGAGACCCGCCTTGGTTTGGGTGTGGTCGTTAGCTTCGAACGTCATCAGGGATCTGGGATCAAGAATCTGGGATTGCAGTTGGTTCCTATACAAATTGACGCGAGCCAACCCCACCTCCTCGAGGGTGCAGATCGCGCGAAGCGCTTAGAATACCTCGCCTCGATTTCAGACCCGGAGCTCGCGGGACAGATACGCGCCGGGACGCTCACGATTCCAAAGCCATAGATTCTTGCCATATGCCAAACCCCGAACGTTTCCCCGCTCACGTGCCGCAGGCCGCGCCTATGTCGCGGTTTCGTGAACGCACGCCGCAGGAGCTCATGAGTCATTACACCCCTGCGTATCTCTCGAAAGGTGGCGAACATATCGTGTACGATATTCCAGAAACACCGCGCAAAGGCGACACCCGTCAGTTGAGCGAGAAGATGCCCGTCACGCACCCTGACTACGTGGTCAAGCGCGACGTCGTCTTTAAGGCGCACGCACCGATCATGAAATGGGTCATCGATGAGAGTATTAAGGAAATGCATGAGCCGGGGGAGATGACACCATTCATCAAGGAGCGGCTGGAAAACGTGCGGCGCGCACTCGACAGGAAGTTTGCCGATCTCAGGGATTTTTTTGGGGCCGAACACGTCGCGAATCAAAAAAGCTATACCATGAAGGTGCCCGTGACCCCGGACATCCTTTCTGCTATGTACAAGACGGGGACACATCCCGACGTGGAAAGTGCCTGGACGCGCGTGACCATCCAACGCAAACAGAAAGAGCTCATGGATGGCAGAGCGGAGAGTTTGAACGCCCCCTATCTCGAAAAGCGTGCGCGGTTCGATGGCGCGTCATACGCGAGGCTCCATGAAGCATTGCTTCACGGACGTGACCTGGAGCCAAGTGACTGGGATGCGCTGGAGTCGTTGCAGTTTTCATCTACCGCGCAGGATCTTTTGACGCGATCACGACATGATGAAGGGCTCGCCGCTACGATGCGAGAGTTTGTTTCCAAGGCGGTACAGTACAGCAATCAAACAACGGAGACACTCGATCTTGTTGGCCCAAATAACGTTATCTTCTTCCGCAAGGAGAATGCCGATGGCACGCTTGGGGATTGGACCTACAAACTCGTCGATGCCTTTCATGCAGGAGCGGACAAAGGGGGCCTCGAGCAGGCCGAGGAGGCCCTTACACGCGTTACTCAAGGGGGCGAACCGAGTGTGAACGAGCTCTACGATTTCATGAACACCTTTAATTACGTGCGCACGATCAATATGCTTGCAGATGATCTCGGCCTCGATGAACGCATAGTCTGGGATGGCCCCATGAGCACCGGTGCGCTTGGTCGTGTGCACGATCGTTTGATCGAGATGCTTGAGGATGATGATAAAAAAAGTACCAAGCTCCCTCGATGGGACGCCGAGAAGACAACCGCCCGGGTTCGATCACCCTGGGACAAGCCCAAGAGGGGGTGATAGGGTCTTGTTGATGCAAATTCTCACCGTCTCCCAATTCATCACCTACGTGAACGACACGTTCAAGGCGATTTGGGATCCGACAGCCGTCGCGCTTGAAGGGGAAGTGAGCGAGTTTCGCGTTTCCCAGGGCCAGTGGGTCAACTTCAACCTGAAAGACGGAGAGGCGCTCGTTTCCGTCTTTATGGTTCTTGGCAAATTGAATCTCCCGATCGCCGACGGCATGCGCGTACGCCTCTACGGCTTCCCGCGCATCTATCCCAAGTACGGTAAGTTTTCCTTCAGCGCTGATCGTGTCGAGCTCGTCGGCGAAGGCGCGCTTCAAAAAGCGCTCGCGATGCTACGCTCGAAACTCGAGGCCGAAGGTCTCTTCGATCCCGCGCGCAAGCGAGTCTTGCCGCGTTTCCCCAAGCGTATCGCGCTTGTCGCCTCACGTGAAAGCGCCGCCTACGGCGACTTCATCCGTATCGTGAACGAGCGCTGGCGCGGTCTCGAGATCGACCTCTATCACGCCGTGGTCCAAGGCGCGAAGGCGCCCGACTCCGTCGTTTCGTGCATCGAGCGCGCCCACACAACCCCTGGATCGTATGATGTGATGGTCATCACGCGCGGTGGCGGCTCGCTGGAAGAGCTCATGGCTTTCAACGACGAACGCGTCGTCCGCGCCGTCTTCGGAAGCAAGATCCCCGTGCTCGCGGCCATCGGCCATGAACGTGATGTAACGCTCGTCGAGGAGGTAGCCGATGTCCGCGGCTCGACGCCGACGGACGCCGCGCGTCGCCTGGTGCCCGATCGTCGGGACGTGCTATATGAAATCGCTAATCTCGAACAGGGGATCGGGGATGTGCTCCTCGATCGTATCCGCGAGGGCCGCGAGCTTATGGAACGCGTCACATCCGACGCCGAGCGTTGGCTTGCATCCTTTCGCGATCGCGTGGCCGCGCTCCTGCGCCTTATCGCCTCGTTTAGCCCCGAGGCGGCGCTCAAGCGCGGGTTTGCGATCGTCCGCACGGCGCAAGGGGACATCGTCGCCTCGGTGAAAGCTGCGAAGGCAGGCATGCCCGTTGACCTGCAATTGCGCGATGGCGTCGTCGGTGCAAGAATTGAAGGGAAGCAGGCTAAACTCATCTGATATGGCAAAGAAAAAGGCAGACATAGACTTCGCTAAGTCGTTCAAGGAACTAGAAGACATCGCTGAATGGTTCGAAGAAGGCGAGCCGGATTTGGACGAGGGGTTGAAGCGCTACGAGCGCGCCTCCGAGCTCGCGAAGGCGCTCAAGGCCAAGCTCGACGAAGCCGAGAATCGCATCAAGGAGATCACGAGTAAGTAGTAAGTAGTGAGTAGTGAGTAGTGAGTAGCCTAACCTAAAATTATATGATCCAACTCCTCATCCGTCTCTTCCTCAACGCGCTCTCGGTTATGGTCGTGGCGTTTCTCGTCCCGGGCGTTCAAGTCCGTGATTTTCCAAGTGCCTTCATCGCAGCCATCGTCATCGGTCTCGTGAACGCGCTCATCCGGCCCATCCTTCTTATTTTGTCTTTGCCCATCACCATCCTGACGCTCGGATTGTTCTCGCTCGTGGTGAACGCCCTCATGTTCTGGCTTGCCGCTTCCTTCGTGCCAGGATTCACGGTGTCCGGCTTCGGCCCCGCGTTCTGGGGTGCGCTCGTGTTCTGGATCGTCTCGTGGATCACGAACAGCGTGGTGCAAGATAAGAAAGCGACAACTCCAAACCTGCAAGGTTAAACAACCGTTCGGTAGCCATCGTAAGCGAGCATCACTTTTGGGATATCGATGTCCTGCTCTTCGAGGTAGCAGGCGATTGCGAGCGCGGCCTCATCATGCGGGGGATACGTATGTCCCGTCTGCGTGAGGAGAAGTCGCTCCACGCCAAGGGCGTATCCCCATGCGATCGCTTCTTCGGTCGTAAGATGTGACGGGAGCACTTTTCTTCCAAAATAAAAGGCGGCGTCAAGCACGAGCGTTTTGATACCGAGCAGCAATCGCGCAGATGCAAGCGGGAGATCGGCTACGTCGCTTGCGTAGGCGAAGTCTTTTCCAAATCGATAGCCTCGCGTTTCGAGTCCGTGCTGCTCGGCGTGCGCAACGCGGAAGGGGAGGATGGCTACGCGTCCAACACGGATTGGCTCATAGGCAGGTGTGGCCACGAGCCGCAATCTTTTGAGCGAGCGATGCTTGTGCATGAGTCGCTGCATGGTCTTTCGATCGGTATACACCGGGACCTGCGATTGCACACCCTTTTGGGCGAGCCAGTGGTTCAAATCGGAAAGCCCACCGACGGCATCTTGATGGGCATGCGTGAGAAACACGGCATCGATCTTTTTGATCCTGTGCGTGTCGAGTTGCGTCTCGATATCCGGCCCCGCGTCAAGAAGAATCTGTCTGCCATGGGCCGTGATGATGGCCGCACTCCTACTCCGACGGCTCTTTCCGCCGCGTCTTGCGTCGACGCACAGCGGGTCGGTGTGACCCAGCCGGGGGATGGCTTCGGCCGGGCCTGTTCCGAGGAAGAGGAGGCGCATGTCTTGACCTAGTGTACGACTTCCGCTAGAGTGTTGCCAACAAACCAATAGGTCCTGAGACAGCAAGGCCCGCCTGAATGCGAAAGCTTTCGGTGGGTTAAACCTCCAACTCGTAGAGCCACTTCACGGCCACGTGTCGAGACCTTGCCGAGGAAAACGACCGGTGCGGCTTTTTGCCGGCCACGTGATCCGCAGGACGACCCTGCGGTTTGTTTTATCCCTAACTCGCAGTGACCCTATGCCAAAAACTCGCGCCCAAAAGGCCGAAACCGTCGCGCATCTTTCCAAGGTGATCAAGGCGGGCAAGGCGGCCGCGTTCGCCGACTACCAGGGCATGTCCGTTCAAGCCATCACGGCTCTTCGTAAGAAGCTCCGTGCGGAAAACGTGGACTATGTCGTGGCGAAAAAGTCGCTCATGCAGCGCGCGGCCAAGGACGCCGGCTATGACGTTGATCTCCGTGCCATGCCAGGCATGCTCGGTGTTGCCGTCGCCCAAGGTGATGAGATGGCAGCCGCCAAGCTCGTCGGAGACGCCGGAAAGAATGCGCCGATCAAACTCGTCGGCGGCATCTTTGAAGGAAAGGTCGTTGACCAAGCCTTCATCATCCAGCTCTCGAAGCTTCCATCGAAGAAAGAGTTGCTCACGCAGTTGCTCTACGTCTTCAATGGTCCAGTCGGTGCCTTCGCACGCCTCCTGAACGCCTACCGCGAACAGAAAGAGGCCGGTACGCCTGCCGCTCCTGCGCCCGTCGAGCTGAGCTCGACTCCCGTCGCGGAAGCTGCCCCGGCTCCTGTCGAGCTAAGCTCGACTCCCGTCGAACCTGTCGCAGAAGCCGCCCCGGCAGCAGAAGCTCCAGCCCCAGCGGCAGAGGCTCCCTCGGTCTAGGCAATTGTCTACTCACTACTCACTACTCACTATCGTATGTCAGACGCAAAAGTTGTAGAGATCCCAGCCAAGTACCAGGGTCTCGTCGAGTCCGTTGAAAAACTTTCGGTCATCGAACTCTCGGAGGTCGTGAAGCTTCTCGAGGAAAAGTTCGGTGTGTCCGCCGCCGCCCCGGTCATGATGGCTGGCGCAGGCGCCGGTGCCGCCGCTGCGGAAGAGAAGACCTCGTTCAACGTCGAGCTCGCGGAAGCCGGTGGCAACAAGATCGCCGTCATCAAGGTTGTTCGTGAGATCACGGGTCTTGGATTGAAGGAAGCCAAGGACATGGTCGACGGTGCCCCGAAGGTCATCAAGGAGAACGTCAACAAGGCCGAGGCTGATGAGATGAAGAAGAAGATCGAGGAAGCAGGAGGCAAGTGCAATCTGAAATAAT